>NZ_DASWSJ010000088.1:0-17930 GCF_036402745.1 Actinophytocola sp.
GCCGCCGCACTTCGAGAAGTACCCCCAGCTGCACGAACTGGTGAACAAGGCCACCAAGGCCGCCGGCGCGTCCGGGACCAAGGGCTCGATGGACCCGGCCACGGGCCAGACGCTCCTGGACCTGATCGCCGAGATTGACAAAATCTTCTGGGAGACCAAGAACGCCTGAGGCTCTCGGCCTCACGATGTCGACGGCGCCGCCCCCTGTTCGTGGGGGCGGCGCCGTCGTCAGTCGAGGGTGTAGTCGAGCCAGATTCGGTGGGTGCCGTCGTCGTCGACGGTCATGCCGCCCGCGCCTCGGATGCCCGCCAGGTCGCCCGTGCCGCTCGTGGGGACGATGGTGAAGAACTCGCCCTCGCGGTCGGTGCCCTGGGTCGTGGCGGAGTGGGCGAAGTTGAACGCACCCGCCCGGCCGTTCAGCGCGCCCTCGAACGACTCCATCGCCAGGTACGTCCCCACCCCGCTGGCCTGGTCGAACGCGGCCGTGAACAGGGTGGCCGACCGGCCCTCGATCTCCCCCGCGTAGCTCTTCTCCATCGTCGACACGCCCACCGGCAGGCCCGTGGCGACGGCTGGCTCGGGCACCACCGGGGTGGGCACGAAGGCGACAACACTGAACGTTCCGGCAGCTCTCATGGGCGCAAGGTAACCGACGGGACCGACAGTCCAGCGCCACCCGGCGCGCGGACCTCACCCCGGCCGGGCAGGATCAGGCCGACGTGACGACACGGGCAGGAGATGCCACATGACCGCGCTGTACCTGTTGCGGCACGGCGAGACCGAGTGGTCCCGCACCGGCCGGCACACCAGCCGGACCGACCTCCCGCTCACCCCCACCGGCGAGCGCCGCGCCGGCGACGCCGGCCGCCTGCTGGGCATCCTCCGCGGCGGCGAGCCACCCGCGCTGGTGGCCTCCAGCCCGCGCGCCCGGGCGCTGCGCACGGCCGAGCTCGCCGGGCTTTCCGTCGACATGGTCACCGAGGACCTCGCCGAGTGGGACTACGGCGAGTACGAGGGCCTGACCACCGCGCAGATCCGCGAGACCGTGCCGGGCTGGACCGTGTGGACCCACCCCTGCCCCGGCGGCGAGTCCGCGGCCGAGGTCGGCGCCCGCGCGGCGCGGGTCGTCGAGCGGGTGCGCGCGGCACTGTCGGACGGAGATGTCATCCTGGTCGGGCACGGGCACTTCAGTCGCGTCCTGGTGGCCACCTGGCTGGGCATGCCGCCGGAGTCGGGGGTCCACTTCGGAATGGACGCGGCCGCGATCTCGGTGCTCGGCGACGAGCGTGGCGCGCCGCAGATCACGAGGCTGAACGTGGCGCCGGTACTGGAATGAGGTGGCAGCATGCCGGATCCGCGGGTCCGCCGGGTTCGTGAGTCCGATGTGGACGCCGTGGTCGCGCTGGTCTACGAGCTCGCCGAGTACGAGCGCGCGCCGCAGGAGTGCCACCTGACCTCGGCCCAGCTGCGCGAGGCGTTGTTCCGGCCGGCCCCGGCGCTGTTCGGCCATGTGGCCGAAGTGGACGGTGAGGTCGTCGGATGTGCCTTGTGGTTCCTCAACTTCTCCACCTGGCGTGGCACGCACGGCATCTATCTGGAGGACCTGTACGTGCGGCCCGGCCAGCGCGGCGGCGGCCTCGGCAAAGCCCTGCTCACCGCGCTCGCCGAGGAGTGCGTGGCGCAGGGCTACTCGCGGCTGGAGTGGTGGGTCCTCGACTGGAACGCCCCCGCGATCGGCTTCTACAAGTCCCTCGGCGCCGTCGCGATGGACGAGTGGACCGTCTACCGCGTCACCGACGAGGCGTTGCGCCGCCTGGGATCTTGACCAGGGCGAGCGCCGCGCCCGGGATACCGGACGCGGCGCTCGGGACCTGCGTCAGACGCCGGCGATGCCGGCGATCCAGTCGCGGTACTGCGTCACGTTGCCGTACGCGGTGAAGCTCTGCCGGTCGCTCGTGGAGGCCACGCCGACCTGGTAGTAGCCGCCGTCCACCGGGCTGGTGGCGAACATCGGGCCACCGGAGTCTCCACCGGCGGTGATGCCGTCGATCCGGTTGGCGCACACCGCGGTGCCGCCGATGTAGTCCGAGCAGCTCACCGAGCTCACGCTCACGTTGGCCACCTTGAGCAGCTGGCTCTGGCAGTTGATCTCCGGCTGGTTGGTGCAGGTCGCGCCCCAGCCGTAGACCTGGACGGTCTGCCCGACGCCGACCGCGTCCGCGGTGCCCAGCGGCGCGTAGGTGGCGCTCACCGCGTGGTCGAGCCGGACCAGCGCCAGGTCGGCCGACGGGTGGGTCTGGATGTTGATGCCCGTGGCGGACTCGCCCTGGGTCTGGTCAAGGCTGCCGATGTGGAACGTGTACGTGCCGCCACCGGACACACAGTGCTGCGCGGTCAGGATCCACTCCGGCGCGATGATCGTCGCCGAGCAGTTCTCCTGGCCGTTCACGAACAACCGGGCGGCCCACGGAGCATTGTCCGCGAAACTGCCGTCAATGATCGTCGGCCCGACATCACCGGTCTGGTTTGCGGAAGCCGCTCCCGACACGGAGATGAAACCGAACGCGGCTGCCGCCACGCCCAGAAGGGCCGCCCCGACGCGAACAAAGCGCATTGTGCACCACCTCGTAGCCGCGGCCTCGCACCGCGGAGCAGGGACAAGTAACCCCATCAGGGTCACTCGTTCGTGGGTGGTCCACTACCCGCCGTTAGTCGGGAATCCGATTACCGAGTCACTGTCCGGATTGGTCGGTGCCGGAGTCCTCGTCGTCCAGCCCCAGCGACCATTCCCGGGAGCGGACGGTGAACAGGAGGTACAGCACGACCACGCAGACCACGCCGACCGGCACCCCGTACTCGGGACGCCCGGACGGGCCGGCCGCGTACCAGGCGACACCGAGCAGCAGCAGCTCGACGACGACCGCGGGGCTGCGTGCCCAGTGCTTGCCGAGCACGAGCCCGACGCCGACGGCGACCACGCCGCCGCCGAGGACGGTGAAGTAGCCCGCCTCGCCGTAGATGTTGTTGCCCTCTGTGGACGCGCCGCCGAGGGCCCGCACGAGCAGCGCGACGGCGAACCCGATGCCGGTCAACCCTTGCAGGCCAACGAGAATCCCGGCCCCGCGAATGGTCGGCGGGGCGTCGGAGGCGATGCGCACTGATGGGTCCTTCGCCGGATGTGATGACTACGTTCGGGTGGATCGTAGCTGGCTCGCATACTCTGCGGTCATGCGTGCAGTGCTGGTGGTGAACCCGAAGGCGACCGCGACGACGGCGGCCGGCCGGGACGTGCTCGCGCACGCCTTGGCCAGCGAGGTGAAGCTCGAGATCCTCGAGACCGACTACCGCGGCCACGCGATGGCCGCCGCCGCGCAGGCCGCGGTGGACGGCGCCGACCTGGTCGTCGCGCACGGCGGCGACGGCACGGTGAACGAGGTCGTCAACGGCCTGCTCGCCGGCGGGGTGAGCGAGTCGCTGCCGATGCTCGGCATCGTGCCGGGCGGGTCGGCCAACGTGTTCGCGCGGTCGCTCGGCCTGCCCCGCGACCCGGTCGACGCGACGCACCAGCTGCTGCACGCGCTGCAGGACCGGCGCAGCCGGCAGGTCGGCCTCGGCCGGGTGGACTCGGACCGGCCCGGCGACCCGGCGCGCTGGTTCACGTTCAGCGCGGGGGTCGGCTGGGACGCCGACGTCGTGGCGGAGGTCGACCGCAAGCGGGGCAAGAAGGCCAGTCCCGCGCTGTACACCCGGGTCGCGATCACCCAGTACCTCAAGCCGGCGCACGGGCGGCCGCAGCTGACCGTCGAGATTCCCGGCGAGGAGCCGGTTTCGGGGCTGCGGCTGGTTTTCGTGTCCAACACCGACCCGTGGACCTACCTCGGGACGCGGGCGATCCACCTCAACCGCAGGTGCGGGTTCGACACCGATCTCGGAATTTTCGCGCTGCGCAGCCTTCGCCTACCCACAGTGCTCCGCCACCTCCGTCAGGCGATCAGCCGAAAGGGTGAGCAACGCGGCGGCAAGCTCTTCCGCCGAGACGACGTGCCCACGCTGACGATCACGAGCCCCGACCCGGTCCGCGTCCAGTGCGACGGAGACCTCATCGGCGAGCGGACCTGCGTGAAAGTCACGTCGGAGAGGCATGCTCTGACCGTCGTCGGGTAGCCCACCCCTGGGGGCCGGATCCGGCGCCAGGAGGCACTTGAGGGACGAGACGGAGCTGTGACCTAATTGTTACCCTGCGCTTCCGCAGGCCTCTGACGTCGATCTTTCGGGTGAGTTCACGCACTCGCTGATGAAGAACCCTTGACATATGGCTGGTTCGTGAAAGCATTCACAAGCACCCCAAACGACCGGTTGACGACTAGAGGCGCGTCGGAACGCGCCCAAAGCCGAGGAGCAAGTAGAAATGGACTGGCGCCACCGCGCGGCCTGCCGTGACGAGGACCCTGAGCTGTTCTTCCCCGTGGGAACCAGTGGTCCGGCCATATTGCAGGTCGCCCAGGCGAAAGCCGTTTGCCACCGCTGCACCGTTGCTTCCAACTGCCTGACGTGGGCGCTGCAAAGCGGCCAGGACGCAGGCGTGTGGGGCGGGATGAGCGAGGACGAGCGACGCGCACTCAAGCGTCGCAACGCCCGTACGCGGACGAGCAGCAACGCCTGATCTCACTTCTGACGCCGAAGGGCCCGGTTCCCACAAGGGAAACCGGGCCTTCGTGTTTCTGCGGATGGTGCGCCGTGGCGAAAGCACCGAATGGCGAACTCGAGAGCGGGCGACGCTAAGGCGAGTCCGAGGGTGCGAATGCGAGCAAGATTCGAGTCGACGGCGCCAGCAATGGCGTAAGCGCCAATGCGTCAACGAGGGCGATGGGGTCCAAGGCGCGAGCGGAGAAGGATGGAAGCCAAAGGCGCGAGCACAAGGCGGAGCGAGCCAAGGGCGCAGCGAGCGAAGACGACGCCTGCGGACAAGTCAGCGGCGATGGGACAGCGGCACCCGCAACACGGCCTCGGTGCCACCCCGGTCCCGCCGCCGCATCGACAACGACCCACGCAGCTCGGACTCCACCAGGGTCCGCACGATCTGCAGTCCCAGGCCGTTGGACCGCTCCAGCGAGAAGCCCTTCGGCAACCCTCGCCCGTCGTCGGTGACGACCACGTCCAGCCAGCGGGCCGAGCGCTCCGCCGAGACGACCACCTCACCCGAGACGCCCGACGGGTAGGCATGCTCCACCGCGTTCTGGACCAGCTCGGTCAGCACCATCACCAGCGGCGTGGCCAACTCCGCGGCCACCACGCCGAACTGGCCGGTCCGCCGCACCCGCACGTGGTTCTCCGCCACCGCGACGTCGCCGACGACCGGGATGACCTTGTCCACCAACGAGTTCAGGTCCACCCGCTCGTCGACCGACGTCGACAGGGCCTCGTGCACCATCGCGATCGCCGCCACGCGGCGGACGGACTCGCCCAGTGCCGCGCGGGCCTCCTCGCTCGCGGTGCGGCGGGACTGCAGGCGCAGCAACGCGGCCACGGTCTGCAGGTTGTTCTTCACCCGGTGATGGATCTCCCGGATCGTCGCGTCCTTCGACATCAGCGCGCGGTCCCGGCGGCGGACCTCGGTGACGTCACGCACCAGCACCAGCGCGCCCGCGGCCTTCCCGCCGGGACGCAGCGGCAGGGCGCGGAACAGCACGGCCGCCCCACGATGTGACTCCGCCTCCGCACGCATGCTCGGCTGCCCGTCGAGCGCGGCGAGCACCCGCTGGGCGATCTCCGTCGCGTCGAAGGGGTCGGCTATCAGGCCCCGGGTCAGCGGCGCCAGCCGGACGCCGACGAGCTCCGCGGGGTGCCCCATCCGGTGGTAGGCCGACTGCGCGTTCGGCGACGCGAACACGACGGCCCCCGTGGGGTCGAGGCGAATGAGGCCGTCGCCCACGCGGGGGCTGGTGTGCACGTCGGCGGCGGGCTCGGAGGTCGGAAAACTACCGTCGGCGACCATCTGGCACAGGTCGGCGGCGATGCCGAGGTAGGCGATCTCCAGCGAGCTCGGCACCCGGGGCACCGCCAGATCGGTCTCGCGCGAGAGGACCGCGACGACCCGGTCGTCGTAGGTGACGGGGATGGCCTCGCGGCGCACCGGCACCCCCTGGTACCAGCGCGGATCCTCCTCGCGGCAGATCCGGTGCTCGATCATCGCCCGGCGCAGCTGCGGGTGGTCGGCGGACGCGATCGTGCTGCCGACGACGTCCTCGGGGTGCGCGGTGGGCGCGGTGGTGGCGCGGGCCTGCGCGACGCACAGGTACTCGACGTCGGCCTGGGCCGGCGTCGGCGGCTCACCGATCGGCACCCACATGAGCAGGTCCGCGAAGGACAGGTCCGAGAGCAGCTGCCACTCGGCGACCACCATCTGCAGGTGGTCGACCTCGCCACCGGAGAGCTTGGTGTGCTCGGCGAGCAGGTCGGAGAGCGTGGACAACTAGTCGACTACCGCGATCAGGTCGTGCTCCTGCACGACGTCACCGGGCTTGACGGCGATCGACGTGAGCACACCCGTGTACTCCGAGAGGACCGGGATCTCCATCTTCATGGACTCGAGGATCACCACCGTGTCGCCCTCGGCGATGCCCCTGCCCTCGTCGGCGACGACGGACATCACGTTGGCGACCATCTCGGCGCGGATCTGCTCGGTCATCGCCGAATCCTCCCATGCAGCGGCAGCCGTGGTTACGGCAAGTCTGATCTATCCTGCACGGTCACTCCGGCCTGCTCGCCCACAGTTTTCCTGATTTTTTCCCGCAACCGCTGCTTGAGTGCCTCGGGCGCGTGCTCGCCCCCGCACTTACGCGCCAGTAACACCTTCAGGTGCTCATCGATGCCGAACTGCTCGAGGCACGGGCTGCACTCGTCCAGGTGCTTCTCCAGCAGCGCACGCCGGCCGCCGTCGCACTCGTGGTCGAGGAAGAGCCACACCTCCGCCAGCACCTCGGTGCAGTCGGTCTCATGTGGTTTGCCACAGCTCACGATCCGGTCACCTCTTGCTCGGTCGAGCGCAGGAACCCACGGTCCCGCGCGACCCCGGCCAGTAGGTCACGAAGCTGCCGGCGGCCACGATGCAGTCTGGACATCACCGTGCCGATCGGCGTGTGCATTATCTCCGCGATCTCCTTGTAAGCGAACCCCTCGACGTCGGCGAGGTACACCGCCAACCGGAAGTCTTCCGGCAGCTGCTGCAGGGCTTCCTTGACGTCGTTGTCCGGCAGCCGGTCCATGGCCTCGATCTCGGCCGAGCGCAGCCCGGTCGAGGTGTGGCTCTCGGCCTGGGCGAGCTGCCAGTCGCTGATCTCCTCGGTGGGCGACTGCTGCGGCTGACGTTGCCGCTTGCGGTAGCCGTTGATGTAGGTGTTGGTGAGGATCCGGTAGAGCCACGCCTTGAGGTTGGTGCCCTTGGAGAAGGACGCGAACGCGGCATAGGCCTTGAGGTACGTCTCCTGCACCAGGTCTTCGGCATCGGCCGGGTTGCGGGTCATCCGCAGGGCGGCCGAGTAGAGCTGGTCGAGCAGGGGCATCGCGTCGCGCTCGAATCGCTCGGCGCGTTCCTCCTCGGTCTCGACCGGCGCGTTGGTCTGGGTCTCGGTGCTCGGCACCGTGCTCCCTTCCAGTTGGAACTGTCCCATCCTCGGATACGCATAGGACACCTGCGAGGATACGCGGCGCGTGTCGGTCAGCACGTACGGAGGAACGCCGATCGCCCCCGCGGCATTCCCTCAGTCGAGCGGGCGCAAGATCCGGTCGAGCCATTCCTCGACCGCTCGGGACAGCGTCTTGGGCTCCCGTTTCAGCGAGTGGTCGCCGGGCAGGACCATGATCTCGCGGTGCGGCGCCGGACCGGGCATTCCGAACGGATCGGACTCCCCCTGGACCACCAGCGTGGGCACGGAGACCCCGTCGAGCTCGGGGATCCGGGTCTTCTCCGGCCTGCCCGGCGGGTGCACCGGGAACGCCAGGCACAGGACCGCGACCGCCTGCCCGTCGGCGGACGTGCGGCAGGCCACCCGCGCTCCGGACGACCGCCCGCCGAACACCAGCGGCTGCTCGTGGAACCACTCCTCGGACAGCCGCTCGACGACCGCGAGCCACGCCGTGTCCAGTTGCTTGGCCGGGGCCGGCGCGCGGCGACCGGCGACCCGGTAGGGCTGCTCGACCAGCGCGACGTGCACGCCCGCGGCCTGGGCGCCGCGGGTGGCCGCGACCAGGTCGGGGGCGCCGACCCCGCCGCCGGCACCGTGGCCGA
This sequence comes from Actinophytocola sp., assembly GCF_036402745.1. GTDB lineage: Bacteria > Actinomycetota > Actinomycetes > Mycobacteriales > Pseudonocardiaceae > Actinophytocola. Next base: position 8,288 of record NZ_DASWSJ010000088.1, read on the forward strand.
GCAGGATCCCGGCGCGGCCCTCCGGCGCGCAGTGCAGCTCGGCCCGGGCGGGGCCGTGCGGCGTGTCGATCTGGATCGTGGTCATGCCGGCCTCAGCCGTCGAACAGCGTGGGCTCGTCGAGATCGGTGACCGGCTCCTCGCGGACGAGAAGGTCGGGCCCGTTGTTGCGGACGTTGTTGACCTTGCTGGACACCGGCCGCAGCTCCAGCGACTCGACGAGGTCCAGCGGCGGCGGCGAGGTGAGCAGGTCGCCGGGGTCCTCGGCGTCGGGGTCGAGCCAGCCTGCCCAGTGCTCCGGGGCCATGAGCAGCGGCATCCGGTCGTGGATCTCGGCGAGCCGGCCCTGCGCCTCCGTGGTGAGCACGGCCGCGGTGACCATGGGCAGGCCGTCCTTGTCCCTCGGATCGCGCCACACCGTCCACACCCCGGCCATCGCGAGGGTCTCGCCGTCCGGCCTGGTCATGAAGAACGGCTGCTTGTGGCCGCCCTCCTTGCGCCACTCGAACCAGCCGTCGGCCGGCAGCAGGCAGCGGCGCTTGGCGAGCGAGGACTTGAACGCGTTGGACGTGGCCGCGGTCTCGGCCCGGGCGTTGATCATGCGGGCGCCGATCGAACGCTCCTTGGCCCAGGCCGGGATGAGGCCCCACCGCATGACCCGCAGGCTGCGCTGGGTGCGGCTCGAGTCGGCCACGCCGAGCTCGTCTCGCGGGTGCCGCTGCACCACCGCCACGACCTCCTTCGTGGGCGCGACGTTGTGGTCGGCCCCGGGCGCCAGGCCCTCCGTCGCGTCGAGCGCGTCGAACTCAGCGGCCAGTGTGGCCGGATCCTTGGCTGCGGCGTACCTCCCGCACACGTCAACCACCTCCTGGGCCGATCGTGGCACGTCGTACCGACAGTGTGCACCGCGGACCCCGGGATGCGGGATCATCGACGCATGAACCAGTGGCAAGCGCCCGTCGCGACCGAGCCCGTCCACGCGACCGTGGCGGTGCCCGGCTCGAAGTCGATCACCAACCGGGCCTTGCTGCTGGCCTCGCTCAGCACCCGCGGCGGCACCATCTCCGGGGCGCTGCGCAGCCGGGACACCGACCTGATGATCGGCGCGCTGCAGGCCCTCGGCGTGCCGGTCACCGCGAACGGCGACACCGACCCGACCGGCGTCCGCGTCGAGCCGCACGCCGGGCTGCTCGGGCCGGCCACCGTGGACTGCGGCCTCGCCGGCACCGTCATGCGGTTCGTGCCGCCCGCCGCCGCGCTGGCCGACGGCGACATCCACTTCGACGGCGACCCGCGGGCCCGCGAGCGGCCGATGGGCACCGTGCTCGACGCGCTGCGTGCCCTGGGCGCCTCGGTCGACGGCGACGCGCTGCCGTTCACCGTGCACGGCAAGGGCAGCCTCGCGGGCGGCTCGGTCACCATCGACGCGTCGGCGTCGTCGCAGTTCGTCTCCGGGCTCCTGCTCGCGGGCGCCCGCTACGACCTCGGCCTCGCCGTCCACCACGACGGCAAGCCCGTCCCGTCGCTGCCGCACATCGACATGACCGTGCAGATGCTGCGCGAGGCCGGCGTCGTGGTCGACGACAGCGAGGCCAACGTCTGGCGGGTCGAGCCGGGGCCGGTCGCCGCGCTCGACTGGCGGGTCGAGCCGGACCTGTCCAACGCGACGCCGTTCCTGGCCGCGGCCGCGGTCACCGCCGGCACGGTCACGGTCCCCGATTGGCCCACCAGCACCACCCAGCCTGGTGACGCGATCGGCGACATCCTGCGGCGGATGGGCTGCGCGGTCGAGCGCACGCCGGCCGGTCTCACCGCCACCGGGCCCACCGAGCTGTCCGGCGTCGACATCGACCTGCACGACGTCGGCGAGCTCACCCCCACCGTCGCCGCGCTGGCCGCGCTCGCGGCCGGCCCGTCGGTGCTGCGCGGGATCGCACACCTGCGCGGGCACGAGACCGACCGGCTCGCCGCGCTGGTAGCGGAGATCAACGGGCTGGGCGGTGACGCCCGCGAGACCGACGACGGCCTCGAGGTCCACCCGGCCACGCTGCACGGCGGCACCTGGCACGCCTACGCCGACCACCGGATGGCCACCGCGGGCGCGATCGTGGGGCTCGTGGTGCCCGGCGTCGAGGTGGACGACATCGCCACGACCGCCAAGACACTGCCCGACTTCCCGGCCAGGTGGCAGGCGATGCTGGACGGCCACCAGCAGTGAGCCGGCGCGGCCGGAAGGCGGACTGGGATCGTCTGGACGAGTCGGACGTCCGGGTGCGGCCCGGCAAGAGCACCCGACCGCGCAGCAAGCTCAGGCCCGAGCACGCCGACGCCCGCGCGGCGATGGTCGTCGGCGTCGATCGCGGGCGGTGGACGTGCGCGCTGGACGGCAAGCCGGATCACGAGGTCATCGCGATGCGTGCCCGCGAGCTCGGTCGCACGCCCATCGTCGTCGGGGACCTGGTGGATCTCGTCGGGGACACGTCCGGCCGCCCGGACACGCTCGCCCGGGTCGTGCGGGTGGCCGACCGGAGCAGCGTCCTGCGCCGCACCGCCGACGACAACGACCCCTACGAGCGCGTCGTCGTGGCCAACGCGCAGCAGCTGCTCATCGTGTGCTCGCTCGCGGATCCCCCACCCCGCACCGGATTCATCGACCGGTGCCTGGTCGCCGCGTTCGCCGGTGGCCTGAAACCCGTGCTGTGCCTGACGAAGTCCGACCTCGCCAGCCCGGAGGAGATCATCGCCGCGTACGCCGAGCTCGCGGTTCCCGTTCTCGTCACCAGAAGTGATGAGGATCCCGACGAGGTGCGCGAGCGCCTGGCCGGCCAGGTTTCCGCTCTGGTGGGGCATTCCGGCGTCGGTAAGTCCACTTTGGTCAACAAGATCGTGCCGGACGCCATGCGCGCCACCGGGGTCGTGAGTGCCGTCGGCAAGGGCCGGCACACCTCGACCACCGCGGTCGCCATCCCCCTGCCCGGCGGCGGCTGGGTGGTCGACACGCCGGGGATCAGGTCGTTCGGCCTGGCCCACGTCGAACCGGACGACATCGTGGCGGCGTTCGACGAGTTCGTGGAGCCGGCGGAGGAATGTCCGTCGGGTTGCGGGCATCTCGGCCCGCCCGAGGACCCCGACTGCATGCTCGACGTCGTCACCGCGGAGGGCCTGGCATCCCCCGGCCGCCTGGCGTCGCTGCGCCGGCTCCTGGCTTCCCGCGCACGCCTGGACGAGTACGGCGACTGAGCGACACGAACGGGTGACGGTTAGGCTCGTCGTGCGAATGAATTCCTCCGAGGGGAGCAGGAATGCGCAAGATCGCAGCGTTGCTGTCGGCGCTCGCGCTGGCCGCGTCGCTGACCGCGTGCGGCGACAAGGGTGGCAGCGGCGGAGCACAGGACAACGGCTCCGGCGGCAACGGCACCCCGGCGGCGGTGAACCTGGCCGCGCTGGCCAAGTCGGTCGGCGACAGGGCGGCCGAGCAGAACACCGCGCACATGGTGTTCACCGGTGGCGCCGGTGGCATGGAGGTCAAGGGCGAGGGCGACATCAAGGTCGGCGCCGACCCGGCCATCACGATGGACCTGCAGAGCCCCGAGGGCGCCATGTCGATGGTCCTTCTGGATGGCGTGCTGTACATGAAGCTGCCGCAGGAGCTGGCGCCCGGCAAGCCGTGGATCAAGATCGACTCCAGCGACAAGAGCAACCCGATCGCGCAGGCGCTGGGCAGCCTCACCGACCAGATGCGCAAGAACGCCGACCCGCGGCAGGCGCTCGAGCAGTTCAAGGACTCCGGCGAGATCACCTCCACGAAGCAGGAGTCCCTCAACGGAGAGCAGACCACCCACTACGCGGTCACGGTCGACGTGCGGAAACTGGCCGACAGCCAGACGGACCCGACGCTCCAGAAGGCGCTGAAGGAAGCCATCAAGGCGGGCCTGAAGGACTTCCCGGTGAACCTCTGGGTCAACAAGGACGACCTGCCGGTCCGCATGACGGTGGAGATGCCGACGGCCGACCCGACCTCGGGAAAGTCGGTCCCGGTGAAGATCCAGGTCGACTACACCGACTGGGGCAAGCCGGTGAACATCCAGGCCCCGCCCGCGGACCAGGTGGGCCAGCTTCCCGGCAAGTAGGCCAGAAGTAGCGACAACGACGCCCTTGCTGCAAGAGAACATGCAGCAAGGGCGTCGTTCTGCATCGAGAACAAGCGACGCCCCCACCTGGGAGGCGGGCCACGGAACTACCTCACGGCGTAAGCCCGCAAGATCGTCTCCGAAACCGAGTTCCCCTCCCGATCCGAGACAGAGGCCCGCAAGGAAACGAACCGCGCCCCCTGCGGATGATCCACCGAAGCCGCCCAGGAAGAGTCATCCCGCGACACCCGAACGGCCTTCCACGACTTGCCGTCGTCGAACGAGACCTCGACCGACGGCGTAGAGACCCGCCCGGCCGGGGAACCGTTCCGCTGCACATAGACAGGAACCCGGAACCGCCCGGCAGGCGCCGCGTTGGACGAGTCCAACGATGGCGCGAACCGGACGGCCAGCAACGGCAGCGAAGCCGGCGTGGACCCGTCGACGTGCGAGGACGCGAAGGTCCACGCGGCACTGACCGAAGTGGACAGTCGAGACGGCCGGGTCGCCGTGGTCCGCACCGTGTACGACCCCGTATCGGCGGGGACGTCGAACAACCCACTACCGGAATAAGGCGTGGACCCGATGACGACGCCGTCCCGGAGCAGCTCGGTGGTGCCGGTCGCCTCGAACGACGAGCCGTCCCGGTACGGGGACTGGTCCGCGTGCAGCGGCAGCGACAGCCCGAGCTGGTCACCCAGGCGCTGCGCGTAGCCGCCGGGCTCGAAGTCCAGCACCGGGAACGCCGGCCCCACCACGCCGACGTTCCACCGCTCGTGCGCGGTCCGGCCCTTCTCGTAGACCCGGCCGGTCACCGTCGACACCACCGACGCCCCGGGGAAGTCGGCCGGGCTCGCGAGCTCCCCGAACGTGTCGTACCACGCGACGTTCGGCGTGTAGAACTCCGTCAGCGTGAACGGCAGCTGCCCGGTCAGGAACCAGTTGCGCATCCCGATCGTGCTGGGCCCGCCGACGGCGTGGTCGGACCGCACCTTCGCGAGGTCCCGGTTGGCGAACCGCCGCTCCAGCACCGTCGGCACGCGACCGGGCTCGCGCCACCGCACGTGGTACAGGTACGGGCTGGCGTGGAAGCCCGGCCAGGTGCCGGTCCCGTCCGGCTCGGCGAGCTCGGCCGCGACGTCGAACTCGAAGCCGTCGGAGGAGGTCGTCGACGGCCGGACGTAGAACCCGTCGAACGTGGACCCGCTGTAGATCGAGCCGGTGTCGCCCCACTGGGTGGTCATGAGGAACGACAGGGTCGTGTTGCCCTCCTGGGCGTTCGGCTCGTCGACCTTGACGTCGACCGCCTTGCCCTCCCGCGCGTCGATCACGACCTCGGCGTCGCCGGAGACCACGTAGTCCGGCTCGGTGTACTGCGTGAGCAGCCAGCGGTCGGGCCGCTCGGTCTGCACGAACGCGTCGACGTAGTACCGGCCCTTGGGCACCCGGGCGACGACCGTGCCGGACTCGTCGTAGGCCTCGACCGCGTTCGGCTTGTCGATGTCGACGAACCGCGCGAAGTACTGCGGCGTGGCCGCGCCGTCGTGGTCGAGCGTCCGGACGGTCACGTTGTAGCTCTCGACCTCCCGGTTCACCGCGAGCGGCGTGCGCACGGTCAGGCCGGCGCCGGTGGCGGTCACCGTGCCGGTGTAGGTGCCGTTCGGCGCCTCGACCGTCGTGTCGATCGTCAGGTTCACCTCGGCGTGCCCGCCGGCCGGCACGCTCACCCGGCTCGGCGAGACGGTGAACATGCCCGCCGGCGCCGCGCCGGCCGGTCCCGCCCCGGCGACCGTGACGTCCAGGGTCACCGGCTCGGTGCCGGAGTTGGTGTAGGACAACGGCTTCACGATCGGCTGGTCGTCCTCGTGCGGCCACTGCGCGACGCCGGCGCCGATGCTCGGCGGGGTCGCCGCCACGGTCGAGCTGACGGCCGCCGCGACGTCCACCCGGCCGGCGCCCTGCTGGAACGGCGTCAGGCCGGGGTTCGGCTTCGCGGACGCCATCAGCGTCGACTTGAGCTGGGTGGCGGTCCAGTCCGGGTGCTGCCCGGCGACGATCGCCGCGGCCCCGGCCACGTGCGGCGTGGCCATCGAGGTGCCGGACAGCGACACGTAGCCGTCCGCGGCAGGGTCGCCGATCTGGCCGTGCGCGGCACGCGCGGCCACGATGCCGACACCCGGTGCGGTGATGTCCGGCTTGATCGCGCCGTCACCCCACCGCGGGCCCTGGCTGGAGAAGTCGGCCAGCTGGTCGTTCCGGTCGACCGCGCCCACGGTCAGCGCGGCGTCGGCGGCGCCCGGGCTGCCGATCGACTGCGCGCTCCCGGAGTTGCCGGCGGCGATCACGAACAACGCGCCCGTGTCGGCGGTCAGCTGGTTCACCGCCTGCGACATCGGGTCGGTGCCGTCGCTCGGGACCGGGCTGCCGAGGCTCATGCTGATCACGTCGGCGCCGCTGTGCGCGGCCCACTCCATGCCGGCGATGATCCACGACTCGGCCCCGCCGCCCTGGTTGTCGAGCACCTTGCCGTTGAGCAGCTTCGCGTCCGGCGCCACGCCCTTGTACGGGTCGCCGTCGCCGGTGATGATCGACGCGACGTGGGTGCCGTGCCCGAAGTGGTCGTCGGTGCCGGTCGCGCTGCCGGTGAAGTCCTGGGCCGCGGCGACCGCGTCGTCCAGGTCCGGGTGCGTGACGTCGATGCCCGTGTCGAGCACCGCCACCTTCGTGCCCGCGCCGGTGTAGCCGGCCGCCCAGGCCTGCGGCGCGCCGATCTGCGGCACGCTGTGGTCGAGGCTCGCGCGCACCGGGCCGTCGAGCCACACCCGCTTCGCCGAGGCGCGGGCCGCCGGCCAGAACGCGGTGCCCTTGTCGGCCCGCAGCGCGACCGCGCTGATTGCCGGCAGCTCCCGGGTGATCCGCGCACCCGCACTGCGCGGCGTCGCCCCCGGGTAGTCGACGATCAGCGGCAGGTCCTTGCGCTTGGCGTCGTCGTAGCCCGCGCGGACCAGCGCGGTCACGTCGAACAGCCGCGGGTCGAGCTTGCCCGTGGACACCGACGTGGCGGCGTCCTGCGGGATCACGTGCAGGTCGCCCCGCTCGTCGGTGCGGCGGAGGAAACTGATGTGCTCGCGGCCCTTCGCGGCCCGCACCGCCACCCCGCCCGGTCCGCCGAGCGTCACCCGGTCGCCGGTCAGCAGCGTGACCGTCGCGACCGGCGTCGCCGGCGGAGCCGGTTTCGCCCCCGGTGCCGCCGCGGCCGTCCCGCCGAGCACCACAGTGCTCGCGGTGGCGGTCGCCACGGCCAGTAAGCCCGCGAGTCTCGCGCGAGCTCGTTCGTGGGTCATCCACCCTCCAGGGTGTTGCACGGCAGCACCTCACCGTCTGCCGCTCCATCCAGTGGAGTAAGACACGACAGCGTCTCGCCCGGTTGCCCGCGCGGCGGACCCGGAACCAAGGCAAACGCTTGCGGTGGGAAAGTTGGCAGAACGGCTCAACAAATGGCGCTGCCGGCGGCGTTGTAGTGGCGCAACCGTCCCCGACAGAAGGGAGCGACGGTGCGGGACCGTTTCGACCAGTTCGTGGCCGACCGGCTGGATCGCTTGCTCCGCTACGCCACCGCCCTGACCTGCGACCCCCATCTCGCCCAGGACATCGTGCAGGAGGTGCTGCTGCGTGCTCAGCACCGCTGGGCGCGCATCGAGTCGCTGGCCGCGCCCGACGCCTACGTCCGGCGGATGATCACCAACGAGTACCTGTCGTGGCGCCGCCGGCGCGCGGCCCGCACGATCGCCTCCACCCACGGCACGCTCGACGCGCTCGGCACCCCGACGGCCGACCCGGCCACCGGCTACGCCGAGCGCGACGCGATGCGGGCCCGGATCGCCGCGCTGCCCCGCAAGCAGCGGGCCGCGATCCTGCTGCGCTACTACGAGGACTGCACCGACGCGGAGATCGCCGAGCTGCTCGGCTGCGCGGCCGGCACGGTCCGCAGCCACATCTCACGCGCGCTCCAGACCTTGCGCGCGAACGAGTCCCGCCAGGTGAAGGAGGCCCTCACATGACCGCCGACCGCACGGAGTCCCTGATCCGCGAGGCCTTCGCCGCGGAAGCCGACCGCGCCCCGGACCCCCGGACGGTGCTGGCCGAGCTGGCCCGGGCGCGCCCGCCCCGGCGCCGGGGCATGGCTCTCGTGGCCGCGGCCGTCGTGGTCGCGGTGGTGACGGTGGCAGCCGTGGTCATGCCGAAGGTGCTCGACCGCGGCGCGCCGCCGCCCGCCGGGGGCACCGGCCCCGCCCCGGCCCAGGACCAGAACGTGCTGCTCGTCGGGCTGGACACGCTGAAGCTGGCCGACGCGATCATGCTCGCGCACGTCGACGCCGACGGCTCGGCGACCGTGCTGTCGCTGCCCCGCGACACGTGGGTGGCAGTGCCGGGCCACGGTTCGCAGCGGCTGAACGCGGTGTACGCCGAAGGCGGGATCGACCGGCTGCTCGACACGGTGCGCGGGCTGACCGGCGTGCGGCCCGAGCACTACGCGATGGTCGACATGGCCCGCTTCGCCGACGTCGCGTCGGCGATCGGCGGCGTCGAGGTGTGCCTGCGCCGGCCCACGACGGACCGCCTGGCGAACGTGTCGTTCCCGGCCGGACCACAGGTGCTGTCGGGGTCGACGGCGCTCGCGTTCCTGCGCCAGCGGCACGGCCTCGACGAGGGCGACCTCGACCGGATGGTGCGCCAGCAGGCGTTCCTGCGGTCGGTGATCCGCAAGCTGCGGGAGAGTCCCGACACGCTGGGGCCCGTGTTGGACGTGGTGCGCGGGCGCGCCACGCTCGACCCGGGCTGGGACCTGCTCGGGCTGGCCGAGCAGCTGCGGGCCAGCGGCTCCGGGCAGCTGACGTTCGGGACGATCCCCCTCGTCGAGATCGACTACCGGGCCCCGAACGGCGCGTCGGCGATCCGGGTGGACCCGGCCGCGGTGCGTACCTACGTCGAGGCCAGGTTCGGTCCCGGGCACCCCGCCACCGGGCCCCAGGAGCCGCGCGGCACCGAGCGGCCCTGCGTCGACTGACCCCGCGCGGGCCGGCCCTCCCGTGGGGCCGGCCCGCCCGGGTGGTCAGCCCATGTGCGGGTAGGTGTGCCCGGTCGGCGGGACGAACGTCTCCTTGATCGACCGCGGGCTCACCCAGCGCTGCAGGTTGTAGATCGAGCCCGCCTTGTCGTTGGTGCCCGAGCCCCGGCTGCCGCCGAAGGGCTGCTGGCTCACGACGGCGCCGGTGGGCTTGTCGTTGACGTAGAAGTTGCCGGCCGCGAAGCGCAGGAAGTGCTGCGCGTGCGCGATCGCGGCGCGGTCCTGGGCGATCACCGCGCCGGTCAGCGCGTAGGGCGAGGCCGACTCCATCTGGGTGAGCACCGTGTCGTAGTCGGCGTCGTCGTAGACGTGCACCGCCAGCACCGGGCCGAAGTACTCGGTCGTGAACACCTCGTGCCCGGGGTCGGTGCCCTCGATGATCGTGGG
>NZ_DASWSJ010000089.1:0-23618 GCF_036402745.1 Actinophytocola sp.
GCACACCTGATCACCACCATCCCCGAACGGTGCGCAACCTGGGCCTGGTCCCACTGGCGCCGACGCCACCAACACCGCGCCAAACAAGCCCACTACCAGCGAAGACACACCCGAGATCACGAAGTGCTGCTGGAGTATTAGGGCGTGTCCTGCGGATCATGAAACTGGGTCCTTGAGCCAGATCGGTCGCCGCCGGCTGGTGCGGGGTGTGCGTCAGTCGCGCGACGGTCACCACAGACCGGCGGTCGGGCTCTCCAAGTTCAGTAGGAAACGCTTGCGCTTGAGGCCTCCCGCGTAACCGGTGAGCTTCCCGTTCTTCCCGACGACCCGGTGGCACGCCACCAGCACGGACAGCGGGTTCCGGCCGACGGCCGCGCCCACCTCGCGGGCTAAGGCCGCGTCGCCCAGGGCTGTGGCCAGCTCGCCGTAGGTGACGGTGGCGCCGTAGGGCACGCGGGCCAACTCCGTCCAGACCGAGCGCTGGAACTGGTCGCCGTCGGCGCGTAGGGGGACGGCGAACGTCGTGCGGGTGCCGGCGAAGTACTCGGTCAGCTGGCGGGTGACCTCCTCGAACCCGCGGTCGTCGCGGGGGCCGACGGTGGGTGGGCGGTACCAGTGGTGCGGGAAGTAGAGGCCGGTCAGCTCGCCCCGGTCGGCGACGAGGGTGAGCTCTCCCAGCGGGGAGTCGATGGTGGTGTGGGTCGTCATGCCCTGTAGACGCGTCGGCGGGGTGGAACGTGAGATGGCTTTACGCCGCCAAAGGAACTAGCTAGTCTCAGTGTGACTAGAGGCGGTGGGGAGATGGGCGTCTGCGCGGTGCTGCCGGACGGGACGCCGAGCTACGCGCCGATCGGCAGCGTGGTGCGCGACGGCGCGTGGGTCCTCTGCCACCTGTGCGGCCGCTGGTTCCGCTCCGTCCCGGCGCACCTGCGCTCACACGGCTGGGACCACTTCGCCTACCGGGAGGCGTTCGGGCTCGAGCGTGGCCAGTCGCTCGAGGGCGACGGCACCCGGGACCGGCGCTCGGTCGCCCTGCGGGAGCGGCGCGCCAACGACCCGGCGGTGCGTGCGGGCTGCGAGATCGGCCAGGAGTGGGCGCGGTCCGGCGCGCTGACGAAGGCCGCGGCGGAGGCGGCGCGCGGGCGCCGGCAACCGAGCAGCGGCGGCGCAAGACGTTGCGGACGCTGGCCGGCATCACGCTCGAGGCCAGGGCGGCGGGTTCCCGCCGCCATGCCGACGACCGGCTGCGGCGCGTCGCCCGGCACGCGGCGGAGACGTTGGGGTACAAGGATATCGGCACGCTGGTGCGGGACCGGACGGCGGCCGGCGCGAGCCTGGCGGCCATCAGCCGGGAGGCCGGCCTGCACAAGGACTGGCTGTGCCGCCACCTCGAGACCGTCGCCCCGGCGGTGGCCGACGAGGTCACCCGATCCGGCCGGGGGTGGGACGCGCGCTGGCTGCCGATCGTGCGGCGGCTCGGCTTCGCCGACGTGGCCGCCTACCTCACCGACCGCCACGTGCTCCGCCACCGCACGGTCAGCGCGATCGCCGCCGAGGTCGGCCTACCGCGTCCGGCCGTCGACTCGGCGCTCACCCGCCACGGCGTGCGCCGCACCCCGCACGCGACCTCCCGGGCCCGCCGCGACGACCGCGCGTCGGCCGTGGCCGCCCGGTTCGGCCACCCGACCCTCGATGCCTACCTCGCCGACCGTCGTGCCGCGGGCCTGAGCTGGCGCGCGATCGCGGCGGAGTGCGGGCAGCCGCAGACCTGGGTGCGCCGCCGGGCGGGCCTGTCGACGTGACCGCCGAATCCTTGCCCGCGCGGCGGAAACGGGACTCCGGCCGCAGGCGCGGGCGTCGGCCGGAAGCCGGTCCCGTACACCGCCGGGCAAGCCGTCGTGGGCGTAACCGGCGGCGGCCGGGACCGTCGAGCCGGTCACGGTACTGGTGACGTCGACCGAGGTCATGCTGGCTGTCGACGGGCGGCACCGGACAGCTGGGCGTCGTGCACCCGGCGCAGCACCAGCTGCGCCACCAGCGCGCCGCACAGGCACAGGAACATGTCCCACTGGGTGTCCCACACGTCCCCCTGCGTCGCGAGGAACTCGTCGGCGCCCGCGCCGAGGATCAGCGCGGACGCCCACTCGACGAACTCGAAGCACGCGCTGATCGACAGGCACACCGCCGTCGTCAGGGTGAACGTCCAGCCGCCGCGGCGCAGCGGGGTGAGCCGCAGCAGCAGCTCCCGCACCAGGATCGCCGGCACGAAGCCCTGCACGAAGTGGGCGAAGCGGTCGTAGTGGTTGCGCGACAGGTCGAAACTCGCGCGTGCCCAGTTGCCCAGCGGCGTCTCCGCGTAGGTGTAGTGCCCGCCGTAGCAGAGCACGATCGCGTGGAACACCAGCAGCCAGCACGCCAGCCGGGTCAGCGGGAAGCGCCGCCGGTTGAGCAGCACGATCGGCGCGCCGAGGAAGATCCAGACCACCTCGAGCGCCCACGTGCCGAGGCTCTTGGCGCCGATCGCCGACCACACCAGCGCGACGACCAGGATCGCGACCAGGACGAACCCCTCAGGGCGGGACACGGTGCGCACACGGTGGGGCATCGCGCCACTGTGCCGTACTCACCCCACGCGTGGGGGATGGGGGAGGAACGCCTGGTCCAGCACCTTCCCGCGGTTGGCCGGGTCGGCGCCTGGGTCAGGTACATCTTTCGCACCAGGCTCCCGGCCCGCGTGCGGATCTCGACGTGGCGCCGGTCCTCCGGTTGCGTGGTCCGATGTGGACGGGCAGGCGCAGGTCGTGCCGGTCGTGGCGGACCGAGGTCCCGTAGTCGACGGCCAGCGGCACGACGACGACACCCGCGCCGGCGGCGAGGTTGACCGATGTCACGCACGTCGTTGGTTCGGTGCCCGGCGGGTCGCGGACCGGTCGTGAAAGGATCGGGTTCTCCGACCGGTGGGGGCGAGGATGCGCGGCGAGACCCTGGACCTGCCCGACGGCGAGCCCCGTGCCTACGCGTTGTTCGCCCACGACACGGACGCCGCCGCGCGGATCGCCCGGGTGCTCGTCCGCGCCGGGACAGCGGTGCTGCGCACGTCCACTGTGGACGATCTGGAGCGCGCCGCCGGCCGGCTGCGGGAGCGGTACGCGGCGCCGACGCTCCTCATCGGACACGCGGCGGGCGGCGCGGCCGTGCTCGCGGCGGCCGCGCGCATCCCGGAGGTGCGGGCGGTCGTGACGATCGGCGCGCCCGCCGAGCACCCCGGTCCGGTCGGCGTCCCGCTGCTGGTGCTGCACTCACCGGTCGACGAGGTCGTCGGCATCGAGAACGCGCGCCGGATCTTCGACGCGGCCCGCCACCCCAGGTCGTTCGTCGCGCTCGACGGCGCCGACCACCAGCTCAGCGACCCGGCCGACGCGGACTTCGCGGCCACGATGATCGCGACGTGGGCGTCCCGGTACCTGCCCGAGGCTCCCGCGCCCGCGCGCCCGCAGGAGGGCAGCGTCGTGGTCACCGAGACCGGCGACCACGCCTACCAGCAGCGCATCGTCGCCGGCCGGCACGTCCTCACCGCCGACGAGCCCCGCCCGGTCGGCGACGACACCGGGCCCGGGCCGTACGACCTGCTGCTGGCCAGCCTGGGCGCGTGCACGTCGATGACGCTGCGGATGTACGCGCAGCGCAAGGACCTGCCGCTGACGAAGGCCACCGTCCAACTGCGACACTCGCGCGTCTACGCCGAGGACTGCGCGACGTGCGAGACCCAGGTGGGCCGCATCGACCGGATCGAGCGCAACATCCACCTGGCCGGCGACCTGGACGACGAGCAGCGCCACGCGCTCCTCGAGATCGCCGACAAGTGCCCGGTGCACCGCACCCTCAGCGCGGAGATCGCGATCGACACCGCCCTGGACGGTTGGCCCTGACAGAGGCTCCGCCGGACGCTGGCTACTCGCGGTCGTCGGGGACTATGTGGACCGCGGCTTCCTCGGCGGAGGCCGCCGCGCCGTCCACGCCCACGTCGCGGGCGTAGAGGTACGCGTCGGTGTCGTCGGCCGTGCCCTCTGCCTCCTCCACGAGCCTGCCCGAGCGGGCCACGCCCACCTCGTCGTCGTACGGCTCGCCGTCGGTGTCCGACGCGTCGCCCACGCCGTCGTCGGACTCGTCGGACACGTCGGGCAGCTCCCGGGTCAGCCGGCCCTCCAGCGGCTCGTGGCCGTCGAAGAAGTCCGACGGGCGCTCCGCCGGTGAGTAGCCCTCGTCCAGCACGTCCTTGACGCCGCGGTCCACGAGGGTGTCCTCGGGCTCCAGCAGGTCGGACTCGCTGTCGATGTCATCTCTCATCTTCGTGCTCCTCGAATTCGGTCAGGCGAGCGGGATGCGCACCGCCCGCGCCCCGCGCAGGTCCAGCCACGCGTCGGTCGGCGTGCGCACCAGCCTGGCCACCACCGAACCACAGGGCGCGCACCGCGCGACGACCCCGGGTCCTTCGTACACCCGGCTCTCGGCGAACGGGCCGGTCGCACCGCAGGCCGCGCAGGTCACCACGGCCGTCGTGACATCGATACCCAGCGCCTCGGCGAACATGCCGGCCGCGCCGTTGCCGTCGATGAACGTGCTCATCTCATCCTCCAGTCGGGCCGAACCGCTCGGTGCGGATGCTCGCCGGGTCGTGCCCCCGCGCCAGCAGCAGCTCGGCGACGGCCTCCACGAAGCCGGTCGGGCCGCAGACATACGTGCGGGCCCCGCTGCCCGGCGGCCACGCGGCGGCGAGGTCTCCCGGGCCGATCCGGCCGGCGGGCCGGCTCGTGCCGAAGGCCTTGCGCGTGTAGAGCACGGTGACCTCCAGTCCCGGCCCGGACCGCAGCTCCGCGTCGTAGTACACCTCCGCCGGCGTGCGGACGGAGTAGATGAGCGTGAACGGCGCGGGGTTCGCCAGCCGCGATCGCTCGCGCACCATCGCCATCAGCGGGACGATCCCCGAGCCGCCCGCGACGAGCAGGACCGGCATGGGCTCGTCACCGCGCCAGGTGAACCAGCCGCCGACCGGGCCCCGCAGCTCGACCTGGTCGCCGGGGACGAGGTCGTCGACGAGGTAGGGCGACACCTCGCCGTCGTCGACCCGCTGGACCGTCAGCTCGACCCGCTCGCCGTCGGCCGGCGCGGCGATCGAGTAGCTGCGCTGGGCGCTGTAGCCGTCGGGCGCGGTGAGCTTGACGTCGACGTGCTGGCCGGCCGCGTGCCCGGGCCAGCCGGGGACGTCGAAGACGATCGTCCGCGCCGACGGGGTGAGCTCTCGTGTGCCGGTGGCCGTCGCCACCAGCCAGCGCAGCCGGCGTCGCTGCGCGACCTCAGTCACCGGTGTACCGCTGCTCACGCCACGGGTCGCCGTAGTTGTGGTAGCCCAGCGTCTCCCAGAAGCCGGGCTCGTCCTCGGTGCGCAGGTCGATGCCGGTGACCCACTTCGCGGACTTCCAGAAGTACAGGTGCGGCACCAGCAGCCGGGCCGGCCCGCCGTGCGCGCTGGGGAGGTCCTCGCCCTCGTAGCGGTAGACGACCCAGGCCTTGCCGTCGAGCAGGTCCTCGAGCGGGAGGTTGGTGGTGTAGCCGCCGTAGGAACGCACGAGCGCGTAGTCGGCCGCTGTGTCGACGGCCGCCAGCAGCGTGTCGAGCGAGACGCCCTGCCAGGAGGTCGCCAGCTTGGACCACTTGGTGACGCAGTGAATGTCCACTGTGGGCTTCTCGCTCGGCAGGCCGAGCAGCTGCGGCCACGTCCAGGCCTGCTCGGCGCCCGCCTCGGTGCGGATCGTGAACCGCCAGTCGTCGAGCCGGACCGACGGCGTGGGGCCTGCCTGCAGCACGGGGAAGTCGCGGGTGAGGTACTGGCCGGGCGGCAGGTCGGCCGCCGTCGGCTCGCGCCGGCCGCGGAACCCCCTGGTCACGATGCTCATGGCGCCTCGATTCTCGCCCTGTAGCCGCCAGCCTACGTGGGCGAGCCGGCCCCAAACAGTGGTGCGCGGCGGTGGCAATGCGAGAACGACACGCAAAATGCATTACGCACACAAAGGGGTCGTTGACAGGCCGAATATTATCACACCCGTCCAGCCTCGTCAGAGAGCGCGTGGAAGGTGAGGGTCCGGGTTGAGCAGGCCAATACCACCGCCATTGACGGTGCGGGACGTTCAGGAGGTTGTTTTCGACCGGGCCGGCTTATTCTCCAGCGGATATGACGAGGACCAGGTCGACAAATTCCTCGACCGGGTCGCGGACACGGTCGAGGGCCTGGTCGTGCGGCTCGCGGAGAAGCAGAACGAGATCGACCGGCTCAAGCACTGGCGCGAGCAGACCGGGCCCACCGGCATTTCCGAGGCGGAGCTCCAGGTGCGCGCCGACCGGATCCTGGACGAGGCGCGGCGCCGGGCCGAGGAGCTCGTGCGCATAGCGAACGCCACGTCCCGCCAGCTCGAGACCGAGGCGCGGACCCGCGCCACCCGCATCCTCTCCGACGCGAGCCGGCAGGCAGGGACCACGGTGGGCCAGCAGGGCCGCGGCGTCAACGTCCAGGCCGACCTGGCCGCGTCGGCCGTCGAGGTGGGCACCCGGATCGGCAACATTCGCGACGCGCTCACCGCCGAGCTGTCGAACCTGTACCGGGTGATCGGCCAACTCCACAACGAAGGCGTCGACCGTCCCTGACAATGCTGTCGCGGGAAATTGTTGCCTACTATTCGACGTGATTCCTGGTCGCTGAATTCGGGCGCCATCCGGAATTCGCGCCGCACGGGTTTGTCTGTGGTGGCGGCCGAGACGAGAGGCCTGGCGGTCCGCCGGGCCGCCAGGTCCCGGCCTGCCCGCGGCTCGTCCCCTGGATCGATCCACCCGGGTGCCCCCGCCGCTGGGGCATGACAAGACGACCGCCCGGCCCTATGATGAATCGGAATTCACCTTCACAAACGGCGGATGTGCGTGCTGGCCACGTCGGCAGCCGACCGTCGGCACGGCCCCGAACCGGCGACGCTTCCGGCGTCTTCAGCGCAGGTGGTAGTGATGCAACGTCGCATTGGCAGTTCCAGGCCCGCCTTCGGCCGGCGCTCGTTCCTCGTCGGCGGGGGCGTGGCGCTGCTGTCCGTCGCCGCGTGCGGCTCGTCGACCGGCGCCGGCGCCGGGAAGCTCAAGATCGGCGCGTCGCTGCCGCTCACCGGGCAGGGCGCGGACGCCGCCGACATGGGCTACAAGGGCTACCAGGTCTGGCAGAAGGTCGTGAACGACGCCGGCGGGCTGCTCGGCCGCCAGGTCGAGCTCACCATCCTCGACGACGGGTTCGACCAGAACACGGTCGTCGCCAACTACAACCGGCTCATCAGCCAGGAGCGCGTCGACCTCCTGATCGGCACGTTCTCCTCGTTCCTCAACCTGCCGGCCTCGGCGATCGCCGAGCGGCACGGCATGGTCTACATCGAACCGTCGGGCGGCGCGAACGAGATCTTCGAACGCGGCCTGAAGCGGCTGTTCTTCAGCCAGCCGGGCACCACCGAGACCAGCCACGAGATCTTCTCCGAGTTCGTCGAGTCGCTGCCGGCGGCCGACCGGCCGGCCACGGCGGCCTACCTCAACCAGGACGACCCCAGCACCGACCTGCCGGTCCAGAACTTCCAGAAACGGCTGGCGAAGGCCGGCATCCGGACCGTGTACGGCCAGAAGTACCCGCCCGACACCACGAACTTCGACGCCATCGCCAACTCGATCCGGCAGGCCGCCCCCGACCTGCTGATCCACGGCGCGCTCGAGACCGACGGGTACGGCCTGGTCCAGAGCCTGCAGAAGGTCGGCTTCACGCCGCGGATGCTCTACCAGACCAGGGCGCCCACGAGCACCGACACCTACCCCGAGGCCATCGGCAAGGCCAACACCGAGGGGATCTTCACGTTCGGCGCCTGGCACCCGGCCGCCAGGTACCCGGGCAACGCGGAGTTCGTCAAGGCGTTCACGGCGCAGTTCACCGAGAGCCCGGCCGAGGACGCCGCCAACTCCTACACCGCGGTCCAGGTGCTGCAGGCCGGCGTCGAGGCGGTCGGCAAGATCGACCAGGACGCCATCGCGAAGTGGTTGCACGCCAACACGGTGGACACCATCGTCGGCCCGCTGAAGTGGGACGAGCGCGGGGTGCCCGACGGCGCGCCGCTGCTGATGCAGTGGCAGAAGGGCACGCTGGAGGTCGTGGGGCCACCGCAGGCCGCCACCGTCGACGCGGCCGTGCTCGCCAAGCCGGCCTGGACGGCCTGACCGCGATGGGGCTCGTGCAGGCGTTGTCCTTCGGGTTGCTCGTCGGTGGGGTGTACGCGCTGGGCACCTGCGGGCTGTCGCTGATCTACGGGGTCATGCACATCGTCAACCTCGCGCACGGCGCGCTGCTCATGGCCGGCGCGTTCCTCACCTACAGCATCTGCACGGCGACCGGCGTCGACCCGTTCGCGACGATCCCGGTCGTCTGCGTGGCGACGTTCGGGATCGGCTGGCTGTGCTACCGCCTCGTGATCCAGCGCAGCCGGCGGGGCGGCCTGCCGGCGGTCATCCTCGCCACGCTCGCGCTGTCCATGGTGCTGGAGGGCGGCACGATCCTCATCTGGGGACACCAGCCGCACTCCGTCCCGACCGGCTACGGCCGCACCTCCATCCACCTCGGCGACATCGTGCTGCCCACGGTGCAGGTGTACGGGTTCCTCGTCGCGTTGCTGCTGCTGGCCCTGCTGTACCTGCTGCTCACCCGCACCTGGCTGGGCCGCGCCGTGCGCGCCGCGGCGGCCAACCCGGAGGGCGCGGCGCTGATCGGCATCCGGGTCGAGAAGGTCAACGTGGCGACGTTCGCGATCGGGGCGGCGTGCACCGGCGCGGCGGGCTCGATCTTCGCCGTCCTGGCCCCGTTCACCCCGGACAGCGGCGAGCACTGGATCGGCCTCGGCCTCGCCATCGTGGTGCTCGGCGGCATGGGCAGCCTCGGCGGCGCCTTCGTCGGCGCGCTCCTGTTCGGCATGGCGGAGACGCTGACGACCACGTACGGGTCGGCCGCGTGGGCGACCGCGATGCCGTTCGTCGTCATCGTGCTCGTGCTCGTCGTGCGTCCGCAGGGTCTGTTCGGCACCCGGGTTCGAGAGGATGTGGCGCGCGCATGACGGGCCTGCTCGCCCGCCCCCGCACGTGGGTCGTCGTGGCGGCCGCCGGGGTGCTCGCGGCGGTTCCGCCGCTGTGGGACGACAGCTACTACCAGAACATGCTGATCATGATCTTCCTGATGGCGGTCATGGCCAGTGGCTGGAACATCATCGGCGGCTACACCGGCTACATGTCCTTGGGGCAGAGCGTGTTCCTCGGCGTCGGCGCCTACGCCACGGCCATCGCGGCCAACGGGTGGGCGATCTCGCCGTTCCTCGCGGCCCCGGTCGGCGGGCTCGCGGCCGGCACGCTCGCGGCCCTGATCGGCCTGGTGACCGGCCGCACGCGGGGGCACGCGTTCGTCATGGTCACGTTCGCGATCCTGGACCTGTTCGGCATCATCGCGCTGAACTGGACCGCGGTCACCCACGGCAACGACGGCATGCTGCTGCCCCTGCCGGACTGGGACCTGGCGTACGCGAACTGGCCGTTCTACTACGGGCTGCTCGGCCTGCTGGCCCTGACGCTGCTGCTGTCGTGGGGCATCCGGTCCTCCCGGTTCGGCGTCGGCCTGCTGGCCATCCGCGAGGACGAGGACAAGGCCGCGAGCATCGGCGTCAACACGCCGGTCTACAAGCTCCTCGCCTTCATCGCGAGCAGCGTGCCCATCGGCATCGCCGGCGGAATCTACGGCTACTACCTGAGCTTCCTCGACTCGAGGGCGATGTTCAGCATCGTCACGAGCGTGATGCTGGTGCTCGCCGCGCTGCTCGGCGGCGCCGGCACGCTGTGGGGTCCGGTGCTCGGCGCGTTCCTCATCGAGCCGCTGTCCCAGCTCACCAACCAGCAGTTCACCGGCCCGACCGCGGGCGCGTGGCGACTCGTGCTCTTCGGCGGGATCCTCGTGGTGGTCGTGCTCTTCCTTCCGCACGGCGTCATCCAGGCCGGCAGGCGGCTGCTGCGCACCCGGCGGGCGAGCGGGACGGCGGCCGCGGTCGGCAGGCGGCTCGCCACCAGGACGGTGACGGCCGAGTCGGTCCCGCGCTGGCTGGTCCGCGACCGGGACGCGGTCGTGCCCGCCGGTGCGGTGCTCGAGATCTCCGGGCTGCGCAAGAGGTTCGGCGGGCTGACCGTGCTCGACGGGCTGGACCTCACCGTCGAGCACGGCTCGATCACCGGCCTCATCGGACCGAACGGGTCGGGCAAGACCACCGTGTTCAACGTGGTCGACGGCGGCATGCGGGCCGACGGCGGCGAGATCCGGTTCGACGGCGTCCGGATCGACCGGCTGAGCCGGTGGGACCGCAGCCACCGCGGCATCGGCCGCACCTACCAGATCACCCGGGTGTTCCCCGCGCTGACGGCGCTGCAGAACGTCGTCGCCGGCGCCCGGGGCTTCTCCTTCGCCGGGCTCGCCGCGCCGGCGATGACCGGCGCGCAGGCCGCCAGGGGAGCGGAGCTGCTCGACCTCGCCGGCCTCGCCGACTACCGGGACCTGCCCGCCGGCGAGCTGTCCTACGGCCAGCAGAAGCTCGTCGAGCTCGCCCAGGTGCTGATGCTCCAGCCGCGTCTCGTGCTGCTCGACGAGCCGGCCGGCGGCATCAACCCGACCCAGCTCGAGCAGCTGGGCGGCCTGATCCGCGAGCTCAACCGGGCCGGCACCACGTTCCTCGTGGTCGAGCACAACATGCCGTTCGTGCTCGGCCTGTGCGACTCGGTCCGGGTCCTCGCGAACGGGACGTGCATCGCCTCCGGTCCGCCGGACGAGGTGCGGCGCGACCCCGCGGTGCTCGAGGCCTACCTGGGCGAGGACCTCTCGCTCGAGCACACCACGGGGACGGCCCGATGATCTCCATGCGGAAGGTGTTCGCCGGCTACGGCGGCGGCGATGTGCTGCAGGGGCTGGACCTGGTCGTCGAACCGGGCTCGGTCACCTGCGTCGTCGGTCCCAACGGCGCCGGCAAGTCCACCGTGCTGCGCACCATCAGCGGCGTGCTGGCGCCCCGGCTCGGCGAGATCCACTACGCCGGCGCCGACATCACCGGCCGGCAGCCGGCGGACAACATCCGGGACGGCATCGTGCAGGTGCCGCAGAAGAACGGCCTGTTCCCGGGCATGACCGTCGAGGAGAACGTGCTGCTCGGTGGCTACGTGCGCCGCCGGGACACGGCGTTCCTGCGCCGGCGGCTGGCCGCGCTGGCCCACCAGTTCCCGATCATCGGGGAGCGCGCGCACGAGCCCGCGGGCAACCTCTCCGGCGGCCAGCGGCGCACGGTCGAGTTCGCCAGGGCGCTCATGCTCGAGCCGAGGCTGGTGCTGCTCGACGAGCCGTCGCTCGGGCTCGACCCGCGCTCGCTCGGGCTGGTCCGCGACGCGGTGGCGACCATGCGCGACGCCGGCATGACGGTCCTGCTCGTGGAGCAGAACGTCCGGTTCGGCCTCGGCCTGGCCACCGACGGGGTCGTCATGGAGAGCGGGCGGGTGCTCATGGCCGACAGCGCCGGCACGATCCTGCGCGACCCGGACATGGGGGCGCTGTTCCTCGGCGGCAGCACGCAGCGGTCCGGGCGGCCGGCATGACGTTCCTGGCCCGGCTGCGCGCGGGTGAGCTGACGCTGATGCTCGGCATCCGGGGCAGCCGCACGGCCGAGATCGTCCACATCGCCCGGTCGACCGGCCATCACGCGATCCTGGTGGATCTGGAGCACTCGCCGATGTCGACCGACGTGGCGGCGCAGCTGTGCATGGCCGCGGGCAGTCTCGGGCTGACCGCGATGGTGCGGGTGCCCGAGCGGGAGTACGGCATGATCGGCCGGCTGCTCGACGGCGGCGCGCACGGGATCGTGGCTCCCCGGGTCGAGACCGTCGAGGAGGCGCGGCTGGTCGCGCGGGCGTGCCGGTTCCCGCCGCGGGGGCAGCGGTCGCAGACCGCGATGGTGCCGCAGCTGGGAATGCGGCCGGCACCGGCCCGCGACCTGAACCCGGCGCTGGACGACGTGACCGTGGTGCAGATCCTGCTGGAGACGCCGGCGGGGATCGCGAACGCGGACGCGATCGCCGCGGTGGACGGCGTGGACATGCTCGCGATCGGGGCGAACGACCTCACCGCCGAGCTCGGGGTGCCCGGCAGGTTCGACGACCCGCGGCTGCGCGACGCGGTCGCGACCGCCGCCGCGGCATGCCGGCGGCACGGGAAGCTGCTGATGGTCGCGGGGGTTGGTGACCGGGCGGTGCTCGACGCGCTCGTCCCGCTGGGGGTCTGTCCACTGAGGCTGACCGGAATGGACACCGCGCTGCTCTACCAGGCCGTCAACGAGACCGCGGAAAGGACGAGGACCCATGCCTCCGGCATTCGCCCGCACGACGCCGATGCGCCCGGCGGAGACCAACACCAGGCCGCGGTTCACGCTGCCGACGGGCAGCTGTGACACGCACTTCCACGTGTTCGAGCCCGGGTACCCGCACGTGCCCGAGCCGCTCTACACGTTCCCGGACGCCACGCTGCAGAAGTACCTGAAGGTCACCGAGTGGCTCGGGATCGAGCGGATGGTGCTGGTGCAGCCGACTTTCTACGGCACGGACAACAGCCTGCTGGTCGACGTGCTGCGCGAGGTGGGCCCGCGCTGCCGCGGCGTGGCGCGGATCGCCGACGACGCGAGCGACGCCGAGTTGGACCGGCTGCACGAGGTGGGGGTGCGGGCGATCCGGCTCGACCTGTTCGCCCGCGCGTCCTGGCCGACCGAGGACATCATCGGCTACGTCCGCGCGATGGTGGCCCGCGCCCGGCCCCGCGGCTGGCACGTGCAGTTCTACACGCCGGGCACGGTCGTGCGGGACCTGCTCGGTTTCCTCGCCGACCTCGAGGACCCGTTCGTCATCGACCACATGGGCTACCTGAAGGAGTCCGACGGGCTCACCGGCGCGGACCGCGACCGGCTCGTGCGCGTGCTCGGCGGCGGGAGCTGCTACCTGAAGCTGTCCGGGCCCTACCGGCTGGTCGGCGACGCGCCGCTGTCCACTGTGGAGCCGCTCGGCCGGGCGCTCGTCGCCGCGCGGCCGGACCGGCTCGTCTGGGGCTCGGACTGGCCACACCTGCCCGACGGCCGGCGCGACACCGGCGAGTTGCTGAACCTGCTCGCGGACTGGGCACCGTCCGAAGTGGACCGACGGCGGATCCTGGTGGACGCGCCCGAGCGACTGTTCTTCGCGAACTGACAAGGGAGGAACCTGTGCATGCCCCTTCGCTCGAGGCGATCCGCGCCATGTTGAAGGAGACCGGCGGCGCCATCTCCTCGACCGTGGCGCCGAGCGACACCAGCACGAGCATCGTGGTCGCGGTCGCGCCGCAGCCGCAGCTCGACCTCGGGACCTGCGAGGTCGAGCTGCACCACGACGTGGGGTACGCCGCGCCGACGTTGCCGGACGGGACCACCTACCAGCTCGCGATGGACGTCCAGGTGCCGAGGTCGCCGGGTCGCAAGCCGCTCGTCGTGTACGTCACCGGCGGCGGTTTCTTCCTGCACGCCAAGGCGAACGCGCTGCCCCTGCGCACCTTCGTCGCCGAGGCGGGCTTCGTCGTCGCGAGCATCGACTACCGCACGATCGGCGAAGGCGCGACGTTCGCCGACGGCGTCGCCGACGTCCGCGCCGCGATCCGGTTCCTGCGGGACAACGCCGACGAGTACGGCATCGACCCGGCCCGCGTCGCGCTGTGGGGCGAGTCCGCGGGCGGCTACCTGGCCGCGATGAGCGGTCTGACGCTGGGCCGGCACTCCCTCGCCGGCGAGGACCCCGCCGCCGACGAGCCGGTCCGCGCGGTGATCGACAAGTTCGGCGTCGGCGACTTCGCCGCGCTCGCGGCGGACTTCGACGAGGCCACCCGGGCGCACTACGCCGGACCGGACAGCAACCTCGCGTGGTACCTCCACGGCCGGGACAGCGGCAGGTCCCCGGCCGACGACCCGGCGACCGCCGCGCGCGCGAACCCGCACACCTACGTCGACGCCGGCGCGCCGCCGTTCCTGTTCCTGCACGGCAGCGCCGACACCGTCATCTCGCCGAGCGCGACCCTGTTGCTGCACAACGCGTTGCGCGCCGCGGGCGCCGAGAGCACGCGGTTCGTCCTCACCGGCGCGAGCCACGGGGACCTGCCGTTCCTGGACCTGCCGGACGGCGGCCTGGCGTGGTCGACCCGCGAGGTCATGGGGTGGAAGGTGGACTTCCTGCGCGCGTGGACGTAGTCGCCGCACCGGTCACCCGGCGGGCGGTGTGCCCAGCAGGCCGCCCGCGATGAGGTCCGTCAGCGTCGCGATCGCGTGCTCGTCGCTGCCGCGTTCCTCGTTCTCGGCGAAGTGGTGGTAGCAGAAGTACTCGAGCATGCACACCAGCGCGAGGGCCGCGATCCGCGCGCCCTCCTCCGTACGTGCCACGGGCAGCCGGGTCTCCCGCACGTGCTGGGTCCACACGCCGACCTGGCGCTCCCGCAGGCGGTGGTGGATGCGGCGGAAGTCCTCGCTCATCACCGCTGCCTGGAACACGCCGACCATCACCGGCAGGTGCTCGACATAGGTGCCCCAGAACGCCTCGACGTGGCGGCGGACGTCGGCGGTGGTGGCGATCTCGTGCGTGTGGCCCATGTGCGCGACGACGTGCGCGTGCAGCGCCTCCTCGAAGTCCTCGGCCAGCGCCCTGAGCAGGGCGTCCTTGTCCGCGAAGTACCGGTAGAACGAGCCGACGGCCTTGCCGGCCTCGGTGGTGATGTCCGAGATCTTGGTCTCGGCGTAGCCCTTGCGCACCAGCAGCCGCCGCGCGGCGTCCTTCAGCTCCGCCTCGGTGCGCGCCGATTTCGTCTGCTCTGCCACCACGTCCCGTACCTCGCCTCGCTCGCCACTCACAGATCCGTCGGGTACCGCACGCCGGTGAGGCCCGGGACGGTCACCCGCGCCGGGTCGTTGCCGGCCGCCGCGAGCGAGGCCACCGCGAAGTCGGTGACGCAGCCGGACAGCAGCTGCCGCGGATCCTCCAGCACCACCCGCAGCCTGGTCACCATGGCACGCATGTCGTCGGCCGAGTGGATCACCGGCATCTCGCTGACCTCCGTGACGCCCGGGTCGCCGACGTCGGGGAACGCGACGGCCCCGGGGGCGAACCTCGGGTAGCCGTCGAACATCACCTCGCCCAGCTCGACCGTCGCCCTGGTGCCGGCCCAGATCGCGCGCAGGTGCGGCTCCAGCGCGCTCACCTCGGACAGGTCGCCGCCGGTGGGGCTGGCGAAGGTGGGCGCGTGCGGGGCCAGGTACATGCGCTCGAGTGGCAGCCGGTGGCCGGACGCCCCCAGGATCATGGTGGCCACGCTACTGGTGTTCCACGTGACGCCGGCCGTCGCGCGGCCCTGCTGACCGGCGATGACGACCATGGCCCGCGCCCAGTCGACGTCCTGGGACCGGAACCAGCGGGTCACCCGGTGCCCGATGTCCAGGCCGACGAGGAAGAACGTCGCGATCATCACGTGGTTGACCGGCACCGGACCGCCCTCGAGGTAGTCGGCGCGCAGCGTCTCGGCGGTGAGGTGGTCCTCGTCGGCGAGCGCGGTGGTGAGGTAGCGAGCGGTGACGGCGCAGCAGTAGTCGATCATGTCGGCGATCGCCTGCTCGCGGCCGCGGTACGCCTCGACCGCGATCGTGTCCCGCCACAGCTCGACGCTGTTCGCGGTCCGGGCGGCCTTGACCTCGGCCAGCAGCCGCTCCGCGTCGGGCCGCCAGGAGCCGTCGCCCATCGCGCGGACGGTGACCAGGGTGGCCAGCGCCGGACCGAGGTGCGACACCGCGGCCAGCTCCTTGAACCCCCTGGTGGACTTGCGGAAGCCCTCGACCGAGGGCGGCCGGCCGGTGCCGGGGTAGAGCGCGATGTCGGTGCTGGTCGCGGCGATCAGCGGGGCGTCGCGGTCCCGGTCGGCGACGGCCCTGCCCAGGCTCCGGCCGATGGCGTCGGGACCGGCCGTGTAGGTGGTGTACAGCCGGACCAGCTCCGGGCTCTCGTTGGCGACCATGCCGCTCCTCAGTCCGACTCGGTGAACCGGTAGACCACGGTGTCCGTCGCGAACCGGACGTCGGCGCTCAGCGCGTTGGAGACCGCCACCAGCGGCCCCCGCTCGTCGGCGATGACGGCGACGTCGGTCCCGCCGCTGGTCGGAAACTCGTCGACGACGGCCAGCTTCCCGTCCTGCCACTGGTAGAGCTGGGAGGTCAGCGCGGTCGTCGGCGCGGCCGGCGTGCCGAGGATGAAGTTGACCCGCACCACGTACAGCCCGTGTCTCCCGTGGATCACCGCGAGCTCGCGGGCGCCGGGCCAGTCCAGCTCGGCGTGCTCGACGAAGGTGGCGCCGTCCCAGCGGAGCAGCCGCGACGGGCCGGCCAGGCACGCGACGAGCAGGTGGTCGGCACCGTCGGCGGTGAACGAGGCGAAGGCGCGCCCGTGATGTTCGGCCAGGTCCTGGTGGACGGCGAAGCGCTCGCCGTCCCAGCGGTACAGCCGCGAGGGGGTGACGTGGTCGGCGTGCGCGAGGAAGTCGTTGCCACCGGCGGAGAAGGCGTGCCAGTTGTAGGCCCACCGGGACGGGATCTCCTGGAACGGCTGGAACCGCGTGCCGTCCCACCGGTAGATCTCCGACGGCCGGTTGACCTTCTCGGTGCCCGGCAGCGCGACCCCCTGGGCCAGCGCGAGGAAATGCTGGCCCGCGACGGTGAAGTGGCGCCACTGCTTGGCGGCGAACCCGGCGAAGGACTGGAAGTGCTCGAACGCGGACCCGGTCCACTCGTAGAGAACGGAGTCGATGCCGAACTCGTAGGGCCCGCGGCCGCGGCGGATGCTGGCCGTCGCGAGGAAGGCCCGCTCGCCGATCGTGAAGAACTCCGCGTCCTCGCCGCCGGGCACGGGGAGCGTCCGGAAGCGCTCGTAGCCGGTGGCGGTCCGGCGCAGCAGGACCAGCTCGGTGTCGCTGTCGCCGCCGTTCATGGCCGCCGGCTCCCCGGGCACGTCGACGGCAAGCTGCGGCACGGCGAGCAAGGACATCCCGCCGAGCTGGAAGGGCTCGACGGCCCGTGCGGCGGACGTGGGCACCCGACACCACTCGACGAGACCGGCGCTGGCCACAAAGCCTCCAAAATGACGATGAATTCACTTTCATGCTACCGCGTCATCGTCCGACCGTGCCATCCGGACCAAGAAGGGAACATGGTGCCGCCGGAAACACAGAACCGCAGGCCAGCGGTAAGCCGACCTGCGGTCCAAAGGATGTGTCAGGTGGTGCTGAAAAGCACGTCGACCACGGCCTGCGCGTGCGCCCTGGCGGCGATCTGCCGCAGCGCCGCGCTGAGCTAGGCCTCCGCCTGACCGCTGTTGACCTGACCTCGCGAGCCGCCGGACAGCTGGGCGTACTGGCTGACCATGGCGTCGAGCTCGGCCGGGTCGATCACGTCCGCGAGGCGGTCGAACCCGTTGGGAGCGCGGCGTTCGACCTCGTCGATCACGCCTTCCGGGCCGCCGGTCCGGTTGCGCAGAACCAGCTCGCTGGTGGCCGGTAGCCGGTCGCGCTGGTAGGAGAGCACAGCCTCGGCGGGGTCGGAGTGCCGGGTGAGCTGTTCGGCCAGGCTCGCCGCGTCGAGGATCGCCTGGCCCGCGCCGTTCGAGCCCATGGGGAACATCGGGTGGGCCGCGTCGCCCAGCAGGGTGACGCGGCCGTCGCTCCAGTGTGGCAGCGGGTCGCGGTCGCACATCGGGAACTCGAACGCCTCCTCGGTGGCGGCGACGAGCGCGGCGTGGTCGAGCTGCGAGATGCGGAAGTGCTCGACGTGCCGGTGCAGGTCGGCGGGGTCGGCCGGGCGCGACCACTCCTGCCGGCTCGGCGGCGGGTCGCCTGCCCGCCCGGTGAGGACGCAGATGGCCCAGTTCGTGAGCCGCGTGTCCGGTGTGCGCCCCGCGGCGATCGGGTAGACGACCAGCTTGGCCGCCGTGCCGCCGGCGACGAGCATCGAGCGGCCGGTGCCGAACACCGGCCAGTCGGTGGCGCCGCGCCACATCATCACGCCGTTCCACCGCGGCGGGCCCTCGCCGGGGAACATGAACGCGCGCACGGTGGAGTGGATGCCGTCCGCCGCGACGAGCACGTCGCCGTGCGCCGGCTCGGTCCGGTCGGCGAAGTGCGCCCGCACCCCGCCGGGGTCCTGCTCGAACGCGACCAGCCGGTGCCCCGGTCGTACGGCCGACTCGCCGAGTCGCTCCCGCACCGCACGCAGCAGCATGCCCCGCAGTCGGCCGCGGTGCAGGCTGATCTGGGGGAGCGCGAACCCGGCGTCGGTCCCGCACGGCCGGCGCAGGATCTCGTGCCCGAGCCGGTGTGCGTAGGTGAGGTCGTGGGTGCGGACGCCGACCTCGTCCAGCCGCCCGAGCAGCCCGAGGAGGTCGAGCTCCTCGACCGCGCGCGGCAGCAGGTTGATCCCGACCCCCGGTTCCCGCAGCTGCTCCCCCTGCTCGAACACGACGCAGTCGATCCCCTTGCGATGCAACAACAGCGCCGTGATCAGCCCCCCGACCCCACCCCCGACGATGACGACTCGCATCGCTGCCCTCCCAGCTGTGTTCACGGGAACCCGGGAAGGCATCCGCTCAGCGCCTTCGGAGCCTCCTCGGATGCACCCATGATGCATGCCATCGTCGGGCGTCGTCCGGGGCCGCCCACGACGGTCGGCCCCGGCTCCGGGTCAGGACCGCGTGCAGAGCGCGGTGTCGAGTGCGTCCTCGATGTGTTCGGCGGCGGGCAGCTCGGTCGGCGGCGCGGTGACGACGACGGTGGCGGCCCGGCCGTCGTCGGTGACGGCGTTGCGGGTGACGTAGCCGGGGGCGTTGCCGCCGTGGGTCCAGGCGATGCCGCCGCAGCTCAGTTCGACGGTGGCGAGGCCGAGTCCGTAGCGTGCGCTGCCGGTGGTGTCGAAGTCCGGGGCGTCGACCATCGTCTTCATCTGCTCGAGCTGCTCGGGCTCGAGCAGCTTGCCGGTCAGCAACGCGGTGAGGAAGGCGTTGAGGTCGCGGGGAGTGGCGACCAGCTGCCCGGCCGCCCATCCCATGGCCGGGCCGTCGGCGCGGCGGCGACGGCGAACCCGGTCGGCGTCGCGAGCGCGGCCGCGCCGAGGGACAGCCGCAGACGTGCCGGGCGTGGTCGTTCGGTGCGCGGGTCTGACATGGGATCACCTTTGCTGGGGCGGTCTTCGACGCTGTCAAGACTGCCGTCGCAGAGGTGATCAATCGATCCAGTGCGCTACACACTAAGGGGTACAGCCAGCACCACCATCGCGACCGATTATCGCCAACCACGGGCCGGTGTGCCGAGGCCAGGTCGCAGGCCGCCGCGGCTCTGGCCGGGCCGGCGCTGGTGCGCATCGACCTCGGGCGACAAGGCCGCGGCGCTGGGTGCGGCCGGCGCGCGGTGCGAGTGGCCGGCGACCGCCTCGGTTCGACGGTCGCCGGCAATGCCGTGGCCGCCGCGCGAGCGCCGCCGGTGACCACGACGACGTCCTCGCCCAGTAGCGTGATCTCAGCAGTATTTCCAACTGCCCGTGCTGCCCCAGGAGCAGGAGTCGACCAACGTCCCGCTCGCGGTGCGCAGGTAGGCCGCGTCGCCGGTGTTGTTCCAGATGTACCAGGCCTGGCCCCAGAAGCGGTTGTTCCAGTTGTTGGTGCCCTTGCCGGTGTGCAGGTACAGGTACTGGCCGGGGTTGATCCGGGTCGTGGGGAACTTGTACACGTGGCCCTGCTTGTCGCGCATCGTCCAGCCGGTCGCGTATTTCGCCACGCTGGCGGTGTTCTTGAGCGTGATGTACTCCGCGTTGAGGCTGGCGTTGCTACCCGTGTCGCTGCCCGGCGAGTTGTAGTACGCCCGGTAGATCACGATGCCGCCCGCCGCCTGGGCCGGCGTCACGACGATCGCGCCCACTAATGCCGCCAGCACAACGACCATCACCGCGTTGACCACTCTGCGCATGGTGTTCCCTTCTCGACTGATTTGCCTACGCAAGTTCGCCAAGACGCCGCCGGCCGTTACAACGGGTGGTCGATTGGATGACCGGTTCCGGCCATACCGGCGCGCTGCCCGATATCGAAAAGTTATCGTTGGTCATGAAACGCGCCCTGCTCATGATCGTCACCGCCCTGGTCGCCAGCGTGGTGCTCGCGCCGCCCACCACCGCGTCCACAGTGGATGCCTGCACTTACCCGGCCGACATCCTCAACCTCAGCAACTGGAAGGAGACGCTGCCGATCGGCGGGGACGGGTCGCCGACCGAGATCAAGCAGCCCCGGCTGGACACGTACGCGATCGCGCCGTGGTTCCGGGTGAACTCCACCTGCGACGGTGTCCGGTTCCGCGCGGCGGTGGACGGCGTGACCACCAGCGGGTCGAGCTACCCCCGCTCCGAGCTGCGCGAGATGACCGGCGGCGGGTCGTCCAACGCGAGCTGGTCGTCGACCTCCGGCACCCACACGATGACCGTCGACCTCGCGTTCACGCACCGGCCCAACGACAAGCCCCACGTGGTCGGCGCGCAGATCCACGACTCCGGCGACGATGTCACCGTGTTCCGCCTGGAGGGCAACAGTCTCTACGTCACCAACGGCGACGACACCCACTACAAGCTGGTCACCAGCTACCCGATCGGCACCCGGTTCACCGCGAAGTACGTGGTCAGCGGCGGGAAGACCAAGGTCTACTACAACGGCACGCTGCAGACCACGATCAGCAGGAGCTACTCGGGTGCCTACTTCAAGACCGGCGCGTACACGCAGGCCAACTGCACCAACTCGGCGCCGTGCGACAGCACCAACTACGGCGAGGTCACCGTCTACGGCGTCACGGTCTCCCACTCGTAGGAAGTCCGTCAAAGGTTCTCAAGTGCTACAGACTTTGCCTTGCGGGCAGTATTCACGTGTGACCAGACTTGCGGACCTGACAATCACGAGAACGACAAAGGCGCTGAGGGCGCGCCCTGTCGACTTTCCGGACCGATGTTGCGACCAAGCGGAACAGCTCATGCATTGTCCGGCTCACGCGCTCATCGAGGCCGGTGGTTATCCTTCGGGCGTCTCTTCGGTGACAGGCACAAGCTTGGCGAGCTGCCATTCGTAGCTCTCCGGTGCGGCACCGATCGCGATGCCGATATCTGCTTTCGCAGCCTCGTAGAATCGGCGCCTCGCCTTGCTCGCCGTCGCGATGGCCTGCGGCCAGCCGATCCCGGCGTCGGCGCCTGAGGCAATGCGTTGCAGGCGGAAGACGCTCTCGTGCCAGGCACGCGCGGCGAGGACCGTGGTGTCCGTGCCGAGCAGGAGGACCGTCTCCCACTTCATGGTGCGTTCCTCTTCCGCGGCGGCCAGTGCCGGGATGCCTTCCTCGGGAGGAAGAGCGTCGATGTCCGGGTGGATTCCGCGATGGGCAGCCAGCCTGACCGCGACGGAGCTGACCTTCTTGATGGCATGCGCGTACTCGGCGTAGGCGGTGAGCCTGAGGCTGTCCCAGCGCACCGCCTGGGACCGTCGCCATCGGGCGCGTTCTGCGGCAGAGGTAGCCGCGTACGTGGCGAACGCGCCGACGATGACGCCGATCAGCGCGGGAAGCTGCTGTAGGAACGTTTGCACGTAAGGAAGATTGTCATGTTGGCCGGTCTCGCTACATACCAGCCACCTCCCACCGGCGGCTAGCTGGGCGCCGTGGTGGAGGTGTGGTCGATGCGGGTGCGTTGCAGGGCCCACCATGCCTCCAGGGCGTGGTTGGGGTCGCGGAGGTCGATGCCGGTGAGTTCCTCGTAGCGACGCAGGCGGTAGCGCACGGTGTTGTGGTGGACGGACATGCGTTCGGCGGTGAGGTCGGCGCGCATGCCGAGGGTGAGGTAGCGACACCGAACCTGACCTGCCTCGTCGCCGCCGATGCTCATCACGGGTGCGCGCTGGCTCGCAGCAGTGTCAGGGAGGTGTCCAGGGCGGCCTCCAGGTGGGCGATTCCACCGGTGGACATCAGGATGGTCACCCCGCCCTGCACCGCGGCGACGAGTGCGGCGGCCGTACGGTCGGCATCCAGCCACCGGTCGACCTCGCCGGTCTCCTGCATGCGCTGGACGCCGGCCCGCAGTGCCGCCTGCCACTGCTCGATCAGCTGGGTGGTAAGCGCCTGTGCCGCCGGGGTGGTGCGGCCCAGTTCGGTGATGAGCACGCCCAGGGGGCAGTTGACGCCCTGCTGCTCGTAGCGCCGGATGACGGCGTCTCGCCAGTCCTGCCATGCCTGCCAGGTGGTCAGGTCGTCCAGGTGCGGCTGCTGGTCTTCCAGGACCCGTTCGGCCTCGCGGGCGGCCACGGCGAGCAAGAGATCCTCCTTGCCTCCGGGGAAGTAGTGGAAGATCTGGCTCTTGCTGGTCGAGGTGCGGACGCGGATGTCATCCAGCGTCGTCGTGGCGGCGCCATGTTCGCGGATTTCGGCGGCCGCGCCGTCGATGATGCGGCGCCGGGTCGCGGCTCCTTTGGTGGTCAGCATGACCCTCCTCGTTTTGGACTTGCGGGTCCATTTTATGCGAGCGAGTCTGGGCGCAGACCAAGCAGAAAGGTGCAGGAACATGCAGGCGATCGTCATGGAGCAGCTGGGCGGCCCGGAGGAGCTCCGGATCGCGGAGCGCCCGACTCCTCTTCCCGGTCCCGGCGAGATCCGGGTCGACCTCGGCGCGGCCGGGGTGAACTTCATGGACACCGGAACGCGCCGGCTCGGACCGGCGGTGGGCCAGGTGCCATTCGTCCCCGGCGTGGAGGGGGCCGGCCGGGTCAGCGCGCTCGGCGCGGGCGTGACCGAGTTCGCCGTCGGCGACCGGGTCGCCTGGGTGTTCGTCTACGGGTCGTATGCCGAGCAGGTGGTGATGCCGGCCGCGAGCGCCGTGCCCGTACCGGACGGCATCTCCGACGAGGTGGCGGCGAGCGTGATGATGCAGGGCATCACCGCCCACCACTTCGCCACCGAGGCCGCGCCCGTCGAGGCGGGGCAGGTGACACTGGTCCACGCGGCCGCCGGCGGGTTGGGCCAGAAACTCACCCAGCTGATCAAGGCGCGCGGCGCCACCGTGATCGGGCTGACCTCCACCGCCGCGAAGGCGGACCGCGCCCGGCAGGTCGGGGCGGACCACGTCGTGGTCTCAACCGGGGACGCCTTCGTGGCGCCGGTCATGGAGCTGACCGGCGGGGAGGGCGTCCACACCGTGTTCGACGGCGGGGGAGAGACGACGTTCCGGGCGTCGATGAGGACCCTGCGCAGGCACGGCACGCTGCTGTACTACGGCGCCGTCATCGGCTCGGTCCCCATCGTGAACATGCGCGAGTTGCCCAACAGCATCAAGGTCTGCTACCCGGTGTTCCGCGACCACATCCCGACCCGAGAGTCGCTG
>NZ_DASWSJ010000090.1:0-6418 GCF_036402745.1 Actinophytocola sp.
CCGACCCAGCAACACCGCAGTCGGGAAAGATGACACAGCAGGCACGGCACTCTCACAAGATCATGGGACCTAGACACTCACATGATCAACCAGAGCGTCGTGCCTGCTCCATGCAGGTGATCGACTTTGACGGAACCCTGCGGAGTGGGCGGGGGCTGCCATTGCACGCGCGGGCGCGCGCGAGGTTCGGTCGGGGGGTTGGGGTCTCGACTGGGTGCGCGGACTTTGCCGGTCACGTTGGGGTCTTTGCTGGGTACGCGGGCTTCGCGGGTCGAGTTCGGGTCTCTGGTGGGTTCGCGGAACTTGCCGGCAGGGGTGGGTGAGAGCTTGTCCGACGGGATGGGCGTTGTCGCGCAGGCGTTCGGCGGGGTCGCTGACTGGAGAGTCGTCGGCCGGGTGAGCGTGTCGGGCGGCGTCGTGGCCGGGGGCGTGCCGGCCGGTGGGGTGCGGCCGGCGTCGACCACGGTGCCTACCGCCATCGCGGCCATCGCCACCGCCGCGCACGCCAGGGTCGCGGCCACCACCGTCCACCACCGCCGCGGCCGGGTGGCGCGCTCCACCAAGCCGTCCAGATCGAGGACCAGCCGCGGCTCGTCGAGCTCCACCGCGCGCAGCCGGTCCTCGATCACGGCGGGTCCTACAGTCCGATCGCCGGGTCGAGCGCGAACGTCTTCAGCTGCGCCACCGTCACCGGCATGGGCACCTGCGTCGAGGGCAGCGCCTCCTGGCCCGTCGGGTCGTAGTTGTAGCCGGCCGCCGAGGTCACCGAGCCGTCCGCGCGGTAGTGGTACACCGACACGATCTTCGTCAGGTCGTCGACGCTCTCGTCGACCGCGAACACCATGCCGCCCTTGCCGTCGTCGAAGCGCTGGCAGGTGTCCGGCCGGGGGCACATGTCGGCCGGGCTCCGGGTGAACGCGCCGGGCGTGAACACGTTGATCCCGATCGCGTAGCGCTTGCCGCCGAGGGTGTAGGCGGCGAACGTGTTGAGATAGTTCTGGCCGTCCTTGACGTCACCGGCGGCCTCGCCCTGGAACGCCTCGACGGCGAGCGCGGACGCTTTGGGCAGCACCGTCGGGAAGACGTCCCGGATGCGTGCCCGCATCGCCTCGCCGCGCTGGTTGAGCTGTGCGGCCGGGTAGACCCGGGGCTCGATGCCGGGCGGTGGCCACACGATGTCACCCGGTGCCGTGGTCGGCGCGGACGACGGCGAGTCGGGTGCCGACGTCGTGCTGGCCCGCGCCGGGCGGTCGGCCACCTGGACCCCGCCACCGTGGGAGATGCCGAGCGCGACCGGCACGGCCACCGCGGCGACCGCGATCGCGGTGGTCGCGACGCCAACGGAGATCAGCGCGCGGCGCCGCCGGACCTCCCGGCGCGCGGTGTGGACCAGCGCGTCCGGATCGAGGGACAACGGCGGCTCGGCGGCCACCGCACCGTGCAGACTTTCGCGAACGTCCTGCTCACTCACGACACATACCTCCCTGCGGCCGGCCCTAGCTCTTCGGCCGACAGTCGCGCTACCGAGGCCCGCAGGGCGTCCAGCCCGCGTGCCGTCTGACTCTTGACCGTGCCTTCGGAGCAGCGCATGACCGCCGCCGTCTCGGCGACCGACAGGTCGTCGAAGTACCGCAGCACCAGCACCGCACGCTGCCGGGGCGGCAGCCGCAGCAAGCCCCGGTGCACCAGGTCCCTCGCCCACATCCGGTGCGCGCCCTCGGCCGGGTCGGACCGCGGGTCGAACACCTCGGGCACCGCCGCCTCGCTCTGCTCCGAGCGGCGCCACGGGCGGCGCTTCTCGTCCAGCCAGGTGCGCAGCAGGACGGTGCGGCCGTAGTTGGCGAGGCTCTCGTCCTTCTGCACCCGCGACCAGGACCGGTAGACCTTGATCAAGGTCTGCTGCATCAGGTCCTCGGCCAGGTGCCAGTCGCCGCAGAACAGGAACGCCGACCTGCGCAGCGAGGCGGCGTAGCGGGTGGCGAACCGTCGAAAGCTGTCCTCGTCGGTCTGTCGCATGTGGCTCCCTTCCGCCTGTACCTCACGACGGCGCGGCGACCGGGGTTGCAATCAGGGGGCGAGGAACTCGTGGAGCATGCGCCGGGCGACCTCGCGGGGGTCCGGGTCGATCTCGATCAGCGCGTTGACGACGGCGCCGTCGACCAGCGCTATCAGCTGCTCGACCCGGCGCGGGTCGACCTCGAGACCCGACCGGGTGAAGACCTCGAGCAGCAGGCCGCGCAGCTCCTCGCCGAGCGTGCGCATCACCGGGCGCAGGTAGGGCCGGCGGAAGGTGGCGACGAGCCGCTCGTAGCGCAGCAGCACCAGCTCGGCGTCCCGGTCACCGGCGTGCGGGCCGAGCAGCTGGTCGAGGACGAGGTCGACGAGTGCGTCGATGCCACGCGGTTGGGTGGGGAGCGCGGCCAGCAACGCGGCGCCGCGGACCAGCTCGGCGCGGCCGTGGTGCTCGACGGCAGCCTCGACCAGGTCGTCGAGCGAGTCGAAGTAGTACGTGGTCGACGACAGCGGCAGGTCGGCCCGCTCGGCGACCGCGCGGTGGCGGACCGCGTCGAAGCCGCGCTCGACCAGGAGCTCCGCCGCTGCCTCGACCAGTGCCTGGCGGCGGCGCTCTCCCTTGGGTGTGCTGGCGGCCGTCATCTCCGGACAGATCGTGCCAGGTCAGTGCCGCACTGGTTACATCCGGCTGAGCTCGGTGGCGACGTGTTGCACATCGGAGCCGAACGGGGCGACCCCGCCGGGCATGATCGGCTCGCTGAGCACCACGAACGTGCGACCGTCGTTGGCGGTCCACTCGCCACGCTGCGTGCCTGCCGGCGTGGTCCACTGGGGTGGCGTGACGTCGGCCGGGACGACGATGACCGAGATCGTGCCGCGATGGCCCTGGTCGGCCGCGGCGAACGTGGCACCCACGGAGTTCTGGGGACAGCTCAGCGCCACCGGGACCGCGTCCTCGGGACGGAGATGTGCGGCGGCCGGGAGCTCGCCCGCGAGGGCAGCAGCGAGCTCCCGGTCCGCCTTTCCACACCCACTAGGGGTGCTGCCAGGCCCCGCAGGCCCGGCGTCCCCACTCGGAGGGCGTCCCTGCTTACGCGTCTCCGAGGGGGCGTCTTGTGGGGCAAGCTCACGCTCTGTTCCCTGAGCGCCAGCACTGTCCTCTTGAGGTAACTCGTACGGAGCAGCGCTTCCGTTACCACCTGCTGCCGCGGGTTCCGCAGCATTCGTCTGTTCGGCCGAGTGGGCCCCTGTCCACAATGCCACGCCGAGCGCCGTTGCGCTCGCCAGGAGGACCACACCAATGGCGGAACCTGTGAGAATTCCGTTCCGCCTGCGGATGCGCTGGCGCTCCGACGCGGCCGCTACGTCCTTGTGGTCGAAAGATGGGGGCGGCGCGTCGGCGACCGCGTCGTGCAGCAGCTCAGCCAGCTTGCTCTCGTCCATCGACGTCCACCTCCCTCTCGCTCACATCGTCGACTTGAGGTCGTCGACCGTGTCCCCGAGCGCCTCCCGCAGCGCGGTGAGCCCTCGGGCCGTCTGGCTCTTGACGGTGCCCTCGGAGCACTTGAGCGCCCCGGCCGTGGCCGCGACGTCGAGTCCCTCGAGGAACCGCAGGACGAGCACCGCCCGTTGCCGGGGTGGCACCCGCCGCAGGCCGTCGAGCAGTGCCGCGCGCGTGGCGACCGCGTTGCCGATCTCGCCGTCCGGCTGCGCCACCTCGGGCAGCTCGTCGACGAACCGCTCCCGCCGCCACGGACGGCGGGACTCGTCGATCACCGCGCGCACCAGCGTCCGGCGGACGTAGGCGTCCAGGGCCCCGCGGTCCCGGATCTTGCGCCATCTCCGGTGCAACGCGACGAACGCGGTCTGCGCGAGGTCGTCCGCGCGGTGCCAGTCACCGCAGAGCAGGTACGCGGACCGCCGCACGGCATCCCGCCGCGCCACGAAGTACGCCGCGAAGTCCTGCTCGTCGCGCTCTTCCACGCGGACTCTCTCCGCTCGTCGTCTGCACACCAGGGACGGAACGTCCCGCGTCCACGGTTGCATGGACTGCCACTGAGATCTACGCCACCCCCTAGGACGCGTGAGGTGCCCCCAAGGATGCCTTGATGCGGATGTGGTGTGATCGGATCGTGACATACACGAGGAAGATCGATCTCCGTTCGGACACCGTCACCAAGCCGGACGAGGCGATGCGGCTCGCCATGTCCGCCGCTGAGGTGGGCGACGACGTGCTGGACCACGACCCGACCATGCGACGGCTCGAGGAGCGGGTCGCCGAGCTGCTCGGGGTCGAGGCCGCGCTGTGGGTGCCGAGCGGGTCGATGGGCAACCTGATCGCGCTCACCGTGCATCTGCGCCGCGGCGACCGTTTTCTTGCGGCGCGGGGCGCGCACGTGCTGGACAACGAGCTCGGCGCGGGTTCCTGGCTCTCCGGCGGGGTCCCCGAGCCGGTCGAGTGGGGCGCCCGCCCGGGCCAGATCCCGGTCGAGACGGTGCGTGCCGCGGGCAGCGCCAAGGCGGCGTACTACGCGCTGCGGACGACGCTGCTGTGCCTGGAGAACACGCACAACGCCGGCGGCGGGGCGGTGACGCCGCCGGACGAGCACGCGAAGTTGGTCGCCACCGCGCGCGACGTCGGCTTACGCGTACACCTGGACGGAGCGCGGCTGTGGAACGCGTCGGTGGCGCTCGAGGTGCCGCCGGCCGCGCTGACGGTCGGGGTGGACACCGTCCAGGTGTGTCTCTCCAAGGGCTTGGGCGCGCCGGTCGGCTCCGTGGTCGCGGGCACGACGGGATTCGTCGCCGAGGCCCGGCGGGTCCGCAAGATGCTCGGTGGCGGGGTGCGCCAGGGCGGCGTGCTGGCGGCGGCGGGTCTGGTGGCGCTGGAGCGAATCCCCGCCCTGGCCATCGACCACGCGAACGCCACGACGTTGGCGTCCGGGTTGGCAGGCCTCGGCTGGGAGGTCAACCGCCCGGAGACCAACATCGTGATGGCGTCCGCGCCCGACATCGGGCACATGCTGAGCTCACTGGCCCAGATCGGCGTGCTGGCCGGCCCGATGGGCGGGCGGATCCGGTTCATCACCCACCGGGACCTGACGTCGGCCGACATCGCGGAGGTGCTGGACCGCATCGCCCAGCTCCAGTCGTAGCCCGGCGAGCTCGGCCCGCACGGCCCGGATGTCGGCGGCCGTCCGGGCTTCGGTCGTGCGCGCGTCCTCGACCCGCTCGACGAACCACGACGCGATGAACCCGGTGGTGACCCCGAGCAACGCGATGCCGCCGACCATCAGCGCGGCGGCGACGAGCCGGCCTTCGGGAGAGACGGGGTAGAGGTCCCCGTAGCCGACGGTGGTGACGGTGGTCAGCGTCCACCACACGGCGCCGGGGAACGAGGTGATGGAGGCACCCGGCACGCCCCGCTCGGCGTCGAGGACGGCGAGCGACGCGCAGAAGCCGACCAGGAGCAGGATGCCGCAGGTGTAGACGCCGACCCGACCGCGAACGCTGCCCATCACGTGCCGGTTGAGCACGGTGACGGCGGTGAGCACGCGCAGCGCACGCAGCGGCCGCATCAGCGGAAGCGCCACCACGAGAAGATCGAACAGGTGGTGCAGCACGTAGCCGACCCGATGCCGGGTGACGGCCAGCCGGACGAGGTAGTCGAGGGCGAACAGGACCCACGCCAGCCAGATGGCGCCGTCGACGACGCGGCTCAGGCCGGTCGGCGCGCTGAGGTAGAGGACCTGCGTCGCGTAGAGGAGGAGGAACAGCGCGGCCAGCGCGGTGAGCGGCCAGTCGGACCAGCGCGCCCAGGTGTGCAGCCGGGGACCGTAGGGGTCGGTCGTCCGCGTGGGCATTCGGTCATTGTGATGCCGTCAGCCTGCCGCGGTCACGGCTGGCGACGGTGTGGATCGCGCCCGGTACAGGGGGCGACGGATCAGCGGGCCTGCTTGTGGTTGGGCCGCCCTCGATGGCCCGCGAACGACGCGGCGGGCATGGGCGGCCGCCGGCCCCGGAATCCAGTTTAGGGGCCGACGCCGACAGTTTTCGGGCCCTGTGGACAACCGCCTGTGGACACGCCGGAACTGTCGGTGCCCGTCCGTAGAATTGATACCGGGGGCCGGAGGCCACGGCCGAAACGCGGGGCCTGTCAACGGGTATCGAGAATCGGCCGATGGGACAACCCAAAGGTGCGGCGCGCGCCAGGCCGGAAACGGTCTGGTGCCGTCAGCCGGCCGAGGTCACGGCCGGCGACGGCCCGGCGCCCGACGAGGGCGCCCAGGTCAGCGGATCTGCTTGCGGTTGGAGCTGCCCTTGATGGCCGCGTAGCCGATGGCGCCCACGGTGATCACGGCGCCCACGATCAGCAGCGTGCCGAGAACCTTGAACACCACCCCGA
>NZ_DASWSJ010000091.1:0-4706 GCF_036402745.1 Actinophytocola sp.
CGCCATCGAGTAGCACGTCGAGTGCGCGGCCGCGATCAGCTCCTCGGGGCTGGTCTTGCCGTTCGCCGCCTCCGCGCGTGACGGCCAGGACACCGGGAACGAGCCGATGCCGGACGAGTCGAGCGACACGGTGCCGGAACCATCGAGCAGCGCGCCTTCCCAGTGGGCGTTGGCGGTGCGGGTGGTGGCCATGAATCCTCCTGCGGGGAAGCACTGACAGACGGGTGATCAGTCTGCCGCACAACGACCCGCCATGCGCACCTCCTGTGATCCGGCCGCGAGCGACCCTCCAGAACCAGCTCGCTCATATGTTCGATACGATACCAGAGTGCCATCACACGGGGGAGTCGTCGAGGAGCGCGGGGTGCTGGGGATCGTCCACCCGCACCCCCGTGTCCGCGGTGTGCAGCGGCCGCACCTCGTGGTCATACCGGCTGAACGCGGGCAGCGCCCAGGTCTCGGGGAAGACCCGCGCCAGCGCGGGCCCGGACAGCCACAGATGCACGGTGTACTCGAGCGGCAGCCCGCGCCCGAGCAGCAGCTCGCCGTCCAGCACCAGCACCCCGCCGGGCGGCAGCGACACATACGAAGCCCGGCTCGACCGGTCGGTCGCCGCGTTCCACAGCGCCGGCAGCACCCGCCCCGGCCCGTCCGGCCCGAGCGGCGCCAGCACCTCGCGGACCAGCCCGCCGGCGTCGAGCCAGTCGGCGTAGCGCGCGTCGGGATCGAGGCGTCCCCGCTCGAACCGCAGCGACGCGGGTCGCAGGAAGTCGGCGGCCGACACGCGGAGGGCCGGCCGGCCGCGCAGGCGCACCGCCTCGGCCAGGCGGTCGGCGAGGTCACCGGGCCGGGCCGGCGGCGCGCCGTCCACCGCCACGCGGGTCCACGCCGTGGCCGGCCGGGCCAGCACCCGGTCGGCCACCTCGTCCACCAGCAGGTCGGGGGACACGGGACGGAACCGCATGCGGTCGATCATGCCAAGCGTCCGAAATTGTCGGTGCCACGCGGTAGAAACCACCCATGCCCGCGAAGCTCCCCGACACGCCCAAACCAGTCGTTCGCCTCCGCGTCACCCCGTCGTAGGGTGGTGCCTCGTGGCGGCTGATTCGTTCGTTCATCTCCATGTGCACACCGAGTACTCGATGCTCGACGGCGCCGCCAAGGTCGCGCCGCTCTTCGCCGAGGCCGCCCGGCTAGGCATGCCCGCGGTCGGCATGACCGACCACGGCAACATGTACGGCGCCGACCAGTTCTACCAGGAGTCGCGCAAGGCCGGGATCAAGCCGATCATCGGCATCGAGGCCTACATCGCGCCGGCCAGCCGCTACCACAAGAAGCCGATCTTCTGGGGTGAGGCGCGCCAGCGCAGCAGCGACGAGCTCGGCGAGGGCGGCGACGTCTCCGGCGGCGGCGCCTACACGCACATGACCATGCTCGCCGGCAACGCCCAGGGCCTGCGCAACCTGTTCACGCTCTCCTCGCGCGCGAGCATGGAGGGCTACTACCGCAAGCCGCGCATGGACCGCGAGCTCATCGCCGAGTACGCCGAGGGCATCATCGCCACCACCGGCTGCCCGTCCGGCGAGGTCCAGACCAGGCTGCGGCTCGGCCAGACCGCCGAGGCCGTCCAGGCCGCCGCCGACTACCGGGACATCTTCGGCAAGGACAACTTCTTCCTCGAGCTGATGGACCACGGCCTGCCCATCGAGCGCTCGGTGCGCGAGGGCCTGCTCGACATCGCCCGCCAGCTCCAGCTCACGCCGCTCGCCACCAACGACTCGCACTACGTCACCCAGGACCAGGCCGACGCGCACGCCGCGCTGCTGTGCGTGCAGTCCGGCAAGACGCTGTCCGACCCCAACCGCTTCAAGTTCGACGGCAACGGCTACTACCTCAAGTCCGCCGAGGAGATGCGCCGGTACTGGGACAAGGAGGTCCCCGGCGCCGCCGACTCGACGCTGCTGATCGCCGAGCGGGTCGAGTCGTACGACGAGATCTGGGCGCCCGTCGACCGGATGCCGATGTTCGACGTGCCGGCCGGCGAGACCCAGCCCAGCTGGCTGCACAAGGAGGTCATGCGCGGCTTGCAGTGGCGGCTCCCGAACGGCGTGCCACCGGAGTACGTCGACCGCGCCGAGTTCGAGCTGGACGTGATCACCCAGAAGGGGTACCCGGCCTACTTCCTGGTGGTCGCCGACCTGGTCACCTACGCGCGCAAGGTCGGCATCCGGGTCGGCCCCGGCCGTGGTTCGGCCGCCGGCTCGCTGGTGGCCTACGCGCTGGGCATCACCAACCTCGACCCGATCGCGCACGGCCTGCTGTTCGAGCGGTTCCTCAACCCCGAACGCGAGTCGATGCCCGACATCGACATCGACTTCGACGACCGCCGCCGCGGCGAGATGATCGCGTACGCCACCGACAAGTACGGGTCGGACAAGGTCGCTCAGGTGATCACGTTCGGCACGATCAAGACCAAGGCCGCGATCAAGGACTCGGCCAGGGTCATCCACGGCCAACCCGGCTTCACGATGGCCGACCGGATCTCCAAGGCGCTGCCGCCGCCGGTGGCGGCCAAGGACATCCCGCTGTCCGGGATCG
Organism: Actinophytocola sp.; assembly: GCF_036402745.1. Taxonomy (GTDB): domain Bacteria; phylum Actinomycetota; class Actinomycetes; order Mycobacteriales; family Pseudonocardiaceae; genus Actinophytocola. The sequence goes on from NZ_DASWSJ010000091.1 coordinate 2,599, forward strand.
TCGACCCGAAGCACGAGCGTTACGCGGAGGCCACCGAGGTCCGCACGCTGATCGAGACCGACACCGAGGTCTCCAAGATCTTCGAGACCGCGCGCGGCCTCGAGGGTCTGATCCGCAACGCGGGCGTGCACGCCTGCGCGGTCATCCTCTCGTCGCAGCCGCTGATGGAGTCGATTCCGCTGTGGCGCCGAGACGACGGCTCCATCATCACCGGCTGGGACTACCCGTCGTGCGAGGCCATCGGCCTGCTCAAGATGGACTTCCTGGGCCTGCGCAACCTCACGGTCATCGGCGACGCGATCGACAACATCAAGGCCAACCGCGGCGAGGACATCGACCTCGACACCCTCCCGCTGGACGACAAGGCCACCTTCGAACTGCTCGGCCGCGGCGACAGCCTCGGCGTCTTCCAGCTCGACGGTGGCGCGATGCGCGACCTGCTGCGCCGCATGCAGCCGACCGAGTTCAACGACATCACCGCCGTCAACGCGCTGTACCGGCCAGGCCCGATGGCGATGAACACGCACAACAACTACGCCGACCGGAAGAACAACCGTCAGCGGATCACGCCGATCCACCCGGAGCTCGAGGAGTCGCTCAAGGACATTCTGGCCGAGACCCATGGTCTGATCGTCTACCAGGAGCAGATCATGCAGATCGCGCAGAAGGTGGCCGGTTACTCCATGGGTCGAGCCGACGTGCTGCGCAAGGCCATGGGTAAGAAGAAGGCCGAGGTGCTGGAGAAGGAGTACGCCGGCTTCGAGGAGGGCATGAAGGCCAACGGCTACTCGCCGGAAGCCGTCAAGACCCTGTGGGACACGATCCTCCCGTTCGCCGGGTACGCGTTCAACAAGTCGCACGCGGCCGGGTACGCGCTGGTCGGGTACTGGACGGCGTACCTCAAGGCGAACTATCCGGCCGAGTACATGGCGGCGCTGCTCACGTCGGTCGCCGACAACAAGGACAAGTCCGCGGTCTACCTGTCCGAATGCCGCCGGTCCGGCATCAAGGTGCTGCCGCCGGACGTCAACGAGTCGGGCCTGCGCTTCGCCGCGGTCGGCACGGATATCCGGTTCGGTCTCGGGGCCGTGCGCAACGTCGGCGCCAACGTGGTCGAGTCGGTCATCCAGACCCGCGCGAGCAAGGGCGCGTACGTCTCGTTCACCGATTTCCTCGACAAGTCCGAGCTGCTGTGCTGCAACAAGCGGGTGATCGAGTCGCTGGTCAAGGCGGGAGCCTTCGACTCGCTCGGCCACACCCGGCTCTCGCTGGTCCAGGTGCACGAGGAAGCGGTCGAGGCGGTGGTCGGCCTCAAGCGCCAGGAGGCGATGGGCCAGTTCGACCTCTTCGGCGGCGACGACACGACGCCGGCCCCCAGCGACGCGTCCCCGTTGGCGCACCTCAAGTTCACCGCGGAGGAGTGGCCGCGCAAGCAACTGCTCGGGTACGAGCGCGAGATGCTGGGCCTGTACGTGTCGGCCCACCCGCTGGACGGTGCTGAGCGCCTGCTCCGCAAGCACGCCCCCAAGCCGATCGCCGAGATCATCAGCGACGCGCCCAAGGAAGGCGAGATCGTGCTGTCCGGCATGATCTCGGCTCTGGAGCGCCGAGTGAACAAGCAGGGCGAGCCGTGGGCCATCTGCACCATCGAGGACCTGGACGCGTCGATCGAGGTGTTGTTCTTCGCCAAGTCGTACTCGGTGCTGTCCCAGGACCTGATCGAGGACGCCGCGGTGGCGGTCAAGGGCCGGGTGAACTGGCGCGAGGACAAGATGTCCATCTTCGGCTCCGGCCTGATCCCGTTGGACATCACGGACGCCGACCTCGGGGCGCCGGGGGAGACCCCGCCGTTCGTGTTGCTGTGCAACCCGTCGCGGTTGAACGACGAGGTGGTGGGAGAGCTGAAGAACACGCTGGCCGCACACCGCGGTGACACGCCGGTCCATTTGAGGTTCGCCCACAAGGAGAACGGCGTCACGCTCGCTCTCGACGACTACCCGATCAAGGTGAGCCCGGCTTTCCTGGGCGAGATCAAGGCGATTCCTGGGGTTGCAGTGGACGCCTGACGGTTGCTCGGGTGTGGTAGCTGCTTGGCGAGGTTGGTTGGC
>NZ_DASWSJ010000092.1:0-8163 GCF_036402745.1 Actinophytocola sp.
CACCGCAACTGCCCGCGCCGCGCGGCCGGTTTGGGCGACCGGACCACCGGCTCGGCCACCCTCGGGATGATCGTGGTGCTGGCCAGGGCGAGGTCCGGCAGCACGGCGTCGGAGAAGCCCTCGGCCTTGAGCTCGGCCGGGTCCGGCAGCGGGGCGTCCGGGGCGAGCGCGGCGATGATCCGCCGGGCCGCGTCCACCGAACACCGGCGCTGGTAGACGGCCAGCTCGCGGGCCGCGGTGAGCAGCGTCATCGGCTCCGGGTGCAGCACGCGCACGCCGCGCAGCAGGTCGGAGGTGGGCTGCTGGACCTGGGAGACATACGGACCGACCGCGATGACCGTGCCGACCGGCAGCGGCTCGACCCGGGACTTCTCCAGGTACCGGGTGATCACCCCGATCAGCTCCATCGCCTCGGTGGCGGGGTTGACCACGCCGTCCGGGCGGACCAGCGGCCAGCCGTCGGTGCGCCACTGGCCGGACAGCGGTGCCTCCAGCCGCACGGCCGGGTCGGGCAGGTCGACGCCCACGACCACCAGCACGCCGCGGGGCAGCAGCACGATCGCGTCCACCGGCCGCGGGCTGTCCCCGGGCTGGCATCCGAGCAACGCGACGCCGCCCACGACCGCGTCCCCGCGTCCCCAGGAGGCGAGCGCGGCGCGGACGTCGGCACCGACCTCCGAGGACTCCTCGCCGAGTCGGATCAGTCGCACGTTGCACCTCCCCGACAGGTTCGCGGTGTGGTCACCCGATCCGGGACAACCGTATCTGGATGGCTACGCTTGGTGTGGCGAGCCCTGTGATTCCGCGCCGGTGTGGCGAAAACGTGTCGGCGCAGGGCACAATGGTCGCCAATAACAGTGGTTGGAGTGCGCGAGCTGTCCACCGTGGACGAGGACGTAGGGGAAGACGGTTCCTCGTCGATCAAGCGGAGGTCAGCAGTGAGCACTCGTGGCGTGGTGTACGTCCACTCGTCGCCGTCTGCGGTTTGTCCGCACGTCGAGTGGGCTATTTCGGGCACCCTCGGAGTCCGGGCGAACCTGCAGTGGACCGCGCAGCCGGCGGCGCAGGCACAGCTCCGGGCCGAGTGCGGCTGGACCGGGGAGGCCGGTACCGGTGCCAAGCTCGTGGCCGCGTTGAAGGCGTGGCCGATGACCCGTTTCGAGGTCACCGAGGAACCGAGCGAGGGTGTCGACGGCGAGCGGTTCTGTTTCGTGCCCACCCTCGGGCTGTGGCGCGCCCGCACGTCGGCCAACGGAGACCTCGTGGTCGGGGAGGATCAGCTGCGGGCCATGGCCACGGCCAGCCGGGCAGGTGAGGCGTTCGCCCACAAGATCGACGAGCTGCTCGGCGCGTCGTGGGACGCCGCCCTGGAGCCGTACCGCCGGGCGGGCGACGGTGCCCCGGTGACCTGGCTGCACAGGGTCGGGTGAGCGTGGCAGGCTCTACGGGTGCCGTCTGACCGTCCACGCCAGCTCTGGCTGTTGCCGGTGCTACTGATCACGGTGATCGCGACAGCCGTCGGCGCCCTTCTGACCCGCACCCTGTACGAGGACCCAGGCCCGACGCCGCCTTCTGCTGTCCTGCTGCCCCAGACTTCTCTGCCGCCGAGCCAGCAACCCGGCCCGGCGACCGTCGCGGGCAGCCAGGACGCGGTGGCGCATCCGCTGTACGAGACCGTCCGGGAGCTGCTCCAGCGGTATTTCGACGCGATCAACTCCCGGGACTACGCGGCCTGGCAACGCACGGTGATCCGCCAGCGCATCGACATGACGCCGGAGAAGAAGTGGCGCGCGGACTACCAGACCACTCAGGACGGCAGCGTCATGATCTACCGCATAGAACTGGGCGAACAGGACACGGCCCGGGTGCTGATGACGTTCACGAGCACCCAGGACCTGGCGAACGCCCCGAAGGAGCTGCCGGCCGGGTGCATCCACTGGAACGTGGTGTTCCCCCTGGTCCAGGAACGCGACGGCTGGAAGCTGGACAGCAGCCCAGCAAGCGCAAGCCCCCAGCACGAAGCCTGCACCTGAAGGCGAAGCGAAGCTCCAGAGGGCGGCGAGGGAGGTAGCGGCCGTGGCCTCCGGCCCCCGAGATCCATCCTACGGACGCCCACCGACGAAAACCGCGGCCAAGAGCGGCCCCTGTGGACAACTCGCCCAGCGGGCGCTGCCGCCAGCGCCTCAGCCAGCTTCCGCCGGGTCTGCCGAGGCTCGATCATCTCGTCCACGACCCCGATAGCCATCGCCCGATCGACCCCACCGGCGATCCGCTCGTGCTCCTCGGTCAACCGGACGTCAGGGCCTCCCGGTCCTCCTCCGGCCACGCGAACACCGCCGTCGCACCCCTGGCCGACGCCGGGCGGGTACCCCGGCACGTCGACGACCACGGGCAGCGGCACCACTCGAGCCGCTCGGCCGCGGCGGCGCCCCTCCGGGTCATGCGAAGGACCGCGCCCTGACTTGTGGTCAGGCCGCGGTGAACGCCAGGGCCACGTTGTGACCGCCGAAGCCGAACGAGTCGTTCACGGCCGCGTTGAGCTCCAGCTTGCGGGGCTCGCCGGCGACGATGTCCAGCTGCACCTTGGGATCCTGGTTCTCCAGGTTCCGGGTGGCCGGGATGATGCCGTGGTAGATCGACAGCAGCGTCGCGATGCTCTCCACCGCGCCGGCACCGCCGACCAGGTGACCCATCGAGCTCTTCGGCGCGGTCAGCACCACGTGGTCGCCGATCGCCTTGCGGATCGCGACCGCCTCGCCGATGTCGCCGACCACCGTGGACGTGGCGTGCGCGTTCACGTGGCCGATGTCGGTCGGCGACAGGCCGGCCGAGCGCAGCGCGTACTTGATCGCGTTGATCTGGCCGATGCCCTCCGGGTGGTTGCCCGTGATGTGATACGCGTCGGACGTGATGCCGGCCCCCGCCAGCTTCCCGTAGATCCGCGCACCACGAGCCCGGGCGTGGTCCTCGCGCTCGAGCACCAGCACGCCGGCACCCTCGCCGAGGACGAACCCGTCCCGGTCGACGTCGAACGGCCGGGACGCGCGCTCCGGCTCGTCGTTGCGCAGCGACAGCGTCCGGGACTGGGCGAACCCGGCGACGGTGATCTGGTGGATGCACGCCTCGGCGCCACCCGCCACCACCACGTCCGCCCGGCCGGACTGGATCATCTGCCACCCGGTGGCCAGGCCCTCGGCGCCGGACGCGCACGCCGACGCCGGGGAGTGCACCCCGGCCCTGGCCATCAGCTCGATGCTGACGTGCGCGGCCGGCCCGTTGGGCATGAGCATCGGCACGGTCAGCGGCGAGACCTTGCGCAGCCCCTGGCTCTCCAGGAGGTCGTCCTGGTCGAGCAGGGTGACCGGGCCACCGATGCCGGTGCCGATGGCCACGCCGAGCCGGTCGGGGTCGACCGACTGGCTCTCCTCGGTCGGGGTCTCGTAGCCGGCGTCCGCCCAGGCCTGCCGCGCGGCGATGATGGCGATCTGCTCACAGCGGTCCAGCCGGCGCAGCTGCACGCGGGGCAGGACCTCGCTCGGCTCGACGGCGAGGGGCGCGGCCAGCTTCGCGGGCATGTCGTACTTCGCGACCCATTCGGCGTCGTTGGTGCGGATGCCGTTGCGGCCGGCGATCAAGGCGTCCCAGGTGGACGTGACGTCGCCGCCCAGCGGCGTCGTCGCACCCATTCCCGTGACGACCACATCGACCGTGCTCATTGCCCCCTCCGTGGTGGCTCGCTGGTGCCAGCTCGTGGCGGTGCCAGACGTGATGCCGGACAGGTGTGTCAGGCGTGTGTGTCAGGCGTTTTTGGAGACGTAGCTGACCGCGTCCCCGACGGTCTTCAGGTTGGCGAGCTCGTTGTCCGGGATCTTCACCTCGAAGCGGTCCTCTGCCTGCACGGCGATCTCGACCATGGACAGCGAGTCGATGTCCAGGTCGTCCACAAAGGACTTGTCGGCGGTGACCTCGTCGGCCTCGACACCGGCGACCTCTTCGACGATCTCGGCGAGACCGGCGAGGATCTCCGCCTCGCTGGGCTTCTCGTTCGCCATGTACTCAATCTCCTTCTGTTCGCCGGACGGCACGCGCCGCCGGGAGTTCCTGGTTATGGGCAGATCACGACCTGGCCGGCGTAGGACAGGCCTGCGCCGAACCCGATCAGCAGCGCGACGTCGCCGGAGTGCACCCGGCCCGCCGCCCGCATGTGGTCCATCGCCATCGGGATGGACGCGGAAGAGGTGTTGCCCGAGGTGACGATGTCGTCGGCGACGACCATGTCCTCCCGCGCGCCCTTCTGCCGCAGCTTCTTGGCGATCGCCTCGACGATCCGCAGGTTCGCCTGGTGCGGGATCAGCACGTCCACATCGGACGGCTCGAGGCCCGCGAGCTCCAGCGCACGCAGCGCGATCGGCGCGATCTTCGTGGTCGCCCAGCGGAAGACCGCCTGGCCCTCCTGGAAGATGTACTTGTCGTCGGGCATCGTGATGGTCTCGACCAGGTCCCCGGCGGTGCCCCACGCCACCGGCCCGATGCCCGGCTCGTCGCTCGGGCCCACCACCGCGGCACCCGCACCGTCGGCGAAGATGATCGCGGTCGACCGGTCGGCCGGGTCGACGACGTCGGTGAGCTTCTCCGAGCCGATCACCAGCACCCGGGTGGCCGAGCCGGCGCGGACCATGTCCGAGGCCGACGCGAGCGCGTAGCAGAACCCGGCGCACGCGGCGTTGAGGTCGAACCCGCCGGCCGCCTTCACCCCGATCAGCTCGGCGACCTGGGCCGCGGCGTTGGGGATGGGCACGGTGGTGGTGCAGTTGGCCACGAGCACGGTGTCCACGTCGGCCGGGACGAGCCCGGACGCGGCGATCGCCTTGGAGCCGGCCTCGACCGCCATCGAGACGACGGTGTCCTCCGGCCCGGCGAAGCGGCGCTCGGCGATGCCGACCCGCTCGCGGATCCACTGGTCGTTGGTGTCCATGTGCTCCGACAGCTCGTCGTTGGTCACGACGCGCTCGGGCTGGGTGCTGCCGATGCCGAGGATCCGGGTGGCCGCGGCGCCCTGGGACAGTCGCAGCTGGGTCATGCGGAGGCCTCCTGGTCGGTGTGGTCGGACAGCGCGGCGGCCACCTTCGCCAGGTCGTCGGGCTTCTTGAGGCTGACGATCGTGACGTCGGTGAGCTCGCGCCGGGCGAGCCCGGTGAGCGCGCCCGCGGGCGGCAGCTCGGCGAGGGCGTGCACGCCGCGCGCGGTCATCGTGGCCATGCAGGAGTCCCACCGGACCGGCCGGGTGACCTGCTCGACCAGCCGGTCGAGCACCTCCGCGCCGGTGGCCACGGGCTCGCCGTCGGCGTTGGACAGCAGCGTGCGGGTGGGGTCGGCGGTCGTGACGGCGGCGGCCTTCTCGCGCAGCGCCTCCCGCGCGGGCTCCATGTAGCGCGTGTGGAACGCGCCGGCCACTTTGAGCTTGATGATCTTCTTCACGAACTCGGGCTTGTCGGCGACGATCTTGTCCACCGCGTCGAGCGCACCGGCGGCGACGATCTGGCCGGCGCCGTTGCGGTTGGCCGGGGTGAGGTCGAACTCGGCGAGCCACTCGACGACCTGCTCGGGCTCGCCACCCATCACCGCGGCCATGCCGGTGGGCGCGAGGTCGCACGCGGCGGCCATCTCCCGCCCGCGCACCGCGGCCAGCGACACGGCGTCGTCGGCGCTGAGCACGCCGGCCATCGCGGCGGCGGCGAGCTCGCCCACGGAGTGCCCGGCCACCAGCATGCCGGCCGGCAGCTCGTGGCGTCGCTCCAGTTCCTCGAACGCCAGCAGCGCGAGCGCCACCACCAGCGGCTGGGTGATCGCGGTGTCCTTGATCGCGTCGGCGTCCGCCGTCGTGCCGAGCTCGACGAGGTCGAGCCCGGTCAGCTCGGACCAGCCGGCCACCCGCTCGCGGGTGCCGTCCAGCTCGAGCCATGGGGCGAGCATGCCGGGAGTCTGGGAGCCCTGGCCTGGGGCGAGTAGCGCGAGCACAGTGCAACTACACACGTTGGGCACCCTCTGACGTGATGCTGACAGTCACCAAGTCAGGGCGACCGTTTTGTAGGAACCATACAAAGGTTGCCGCCTGATGAACGGTCAAGAAGGGTTTGTGTTGTTCGGATGGCCTACCACAGGCCCCGCGATCGCGACAGCCTTCCGACCGCAAGTGCGATGCGGAGCACAAGCGCGTCGCGAGCGAGATTGGCGTTGCGACCGGTCAGCTCGGTGGCCTTGCGAAGCCGGTAGCGGACGGTGTTCGGGTGGACGAACAGCAGCCGCGCGCACGTCTCGAGCACGCCGCCGGCCTCCAGGTAGGTCTCGACGGTCTCCAGCAGCGCGCCGCCCGCCTCCTCGAGGGGCCTGGCGATCTGCTCGATGAGCTGCCACTCGGCCTCGGGGTCGCCGGCGAGCGCGCGCTCGGGCAGCAGGTCGGTGGAGCGGACCGGGCGCGGCGCGGTCGGCCAGGCGACGACCGCGCGCAGGCCGGACAGCGCGTCGGCGGAGCTGCGGTGCGCGTCGGCGATGTTGTCGACGGTCGGCCCGGCCACGACGGGCCCGTTGCCGAACGAGGCGGACATCTTCTTCAGGACGTCGCTGGGTTCCCCGGTCTCGCCGGCCAGCACGACGACCAGGCGGGAGCCCTGCACGCCGAGGAGGACGGGCCGGTTGGCGCGGGCGGCGCGGCGGCGGACCTCGTAGAGGACGGTGGGCGGGTCGTCGGAGGGGGAGTTGCCGACGAGGACGGTGGCGGGCTCGTCGAGGTCCCAGCCGAGCGCGGCGGCCCGGGAGAGGAGGGACTCCTCGGCGTCGCCGCGGACGATGGCGTCGACGACGGAGGCCTCGAGCCGGGCGTCCCACGCGCCGCGGGTCTCGGCGGCGGAGGCGTAGGACATCGCGGAGGTGAAGGCGACTTCGCGGCCGTAGCGCAGGACGGCCTCGGTGAGGACCTGCCGCTCGTCGTCGTCGGCGGCGAGGTCGGGCACCTCCTGCTCGATGACGTGCAGGGCGACGCGGACGAGCTCGACGGTCTGCCGGAGGCTGATCCAGCGGGACAGCTCGCGCGGGGCCTGCCGGAAGGCGTCGGTGGTGAGGCGGATGGCTTCGCGCTGGTCGCGGAGGTAGGCGGTGAACCCGGCCGCCCCGGTCTGCGCGATGAGCTGCACGCTGGCGCGCTGGTCGGCGGGCATGCGCCCGAACCAGGCGAACTGCTCGTCCATGGAGGCGAGCGCCGCGGAGGCCAGCTTGCCGGACGCGAGATCCAGCGCCGCCAACGTCTCCCGCGACACGTTCACCATGGCCTGACTGTAGGCGGCCACGCCCCCGACCCGCACCGCCGTCGGCCTCCGCCCCCGGATCAGCCTACGCAGCAGCCCCGACAACAGGGGCCCGAAATCTGACGCCTGTGGACAACCCCCTCGAGGCCCGACCCGAGCCAGCAGCCCCGCGGCCTCCGGCCCCGGAATCCAGCCTACGTCCACCCCCCGACAAACCCAGGCCGCCGCGATCTCCCCTGTGGACACCCGACACCGAGCCAAACAAAGACCGCAACCCACGAACCCGGCGACCCCGAAGCGAGAGCACTGAATGCGAAGCAGCCCGCGAGACGCAAAGAGCGCGAGAGCTGCTCAACGCGAGCGGAGGCGAGAAGCAGCCAACGCCAACCAGCCCGCGAAGCACCAAGACCGAGCCAACACAAAGCGAAGCGGCAAGACCGAGCCAACACAAAGCGAGCCCGCGAAGCGCGGGATCAAGCCAACGCGAACCAAGCCCGCCAAGCGCCAAAGACCCAGCCAACACAAACCGAACGGCAAGACCCAGCCGAGGCCGCGAAGCGGCGAGAGGCAGCCAACGCGAAGCGAGGCCGCGAAGCGGCGAGCCGCGAAGCGGCAAAAGCTGGTCGATGCGAAGCGAGCCCACGCTGGGTCGGAAGGAGCTCGCACCGTGGGGGCCTGGGGGGTCGCCCCCCAGAGCCTTCGAAGAGGGAAGGCGGCCCATAGGGACACCGAACAGGGGGGCGCGGAGCCGCCCGGCGTGGCGGTGCGCACGCCGCCGGGCGGCCCCTCTCCCCGGTCCCCACCGGTAATTCCACTATGGACGGACTGGGGGGAGGGCGCCAGCGGTGTACCCCGAAAGTGG
>NZ_DASWSJ010000093.1:0-16960 GCF_036402745.1 Actinophytocola sp.
CTCGCCATCAGCGCCCTACGACACGCCGGCGCCACCAACATCGCCCAAGCCCTCCGCCACATGACCCGAGACACCACACGACCACTCACACTGCTCGGAATCCACACATGACCAGCAACAACCGACTTTGACGGAACCCTGGCCCACTCCGGGGGCACCCCGTGTCTCTAGTCTATCGGGGGGTACCGACAAGAACGGGGTTTGCGGGTCAGCTGTGGACAACTGAGCGCGTTGTGGACAACTCGCGCTGAGCCTCGAATCTTTCCGTGCACCAGACGGGCCGGATCAGTTGCTCGCCCTCACGAGCGACCCCGGGCTGCGCTTCCAGCACACCGGTAAGCTGGACAAACGTGACGTCCAAGCCGCGCATCGTCAACGTTCTCGCCGACCGCTACGCCTCCCCGGAGCTAGCCACGCTGTGGTCCGCCGAGCACAAGATCAAGCTCGAGCGACGGCTGTGGATCGCCGTGCTCAAGGCCCAGGCCGAGCTCGGCGTGGCCGTCGGCGAGTCGGTCGTCGCCGACTATGAGCGGGTCGTCGACCAGGTCGATCTGGCCTCGATCGCGGCGCGTGAGCGGGTCACGCTGCACGACGTCAAGGCACGGATCGAGGAGTTCAGCGCGCTCGCCGGGCACGAGCAGGTGCACAAGGGCATGACCTCGCGCGACCTCACCGAAAACGTCGAGCAGCTGCAGATCCGCGACTCGCTCGTGCTGATGCGCGACCGGGTCGTCGCCGTGCTGTCCCGGCTGGCCGCCCTCGCCGCCGAGCACAGCGACCTGGTGCTGGCCGGCCGCTCGCACAACGTCGCCGCGCAGGCCACCACGCTGGGCAAGCGGTTCGCGTCCGCCGCGGAGGAGCTGCTCGTCGCCTTCGAGCGGCTGGAGGGGCTCATCGGGCGCTACCCGCTGCGTGGCATCCAGGGCCCGGTCGGCACCGCGCAGGACATGCTCGACCTGTTCGACGGTGATGTGTCCAAACTGGACGCGTTGCAGCGCAAGGTGGCCGAGCACCTGGGCTTCTCCCGGGTGCTCGACTCGGTGGGCCAGGTCTACCCGCGGTCGTTGGACTTCGACGTGGTCTCCACCCTCGTCCAGCTGGCCGCGGCACCGTCGTCGCTGGCCAAGACGATCCGGCTGATGGTCGGCCACGAGCTCGCCACCGAGGGCTTCCGGGCCGGCCAGGTCGGCTCGTCGGCCATGCCGCACAAGATGAACACCCGGTCCAGCGAGCGGGTCAACGGGTTCGCGGTGATCCTGCGCGGCTACGCGTCGATGACCGGCGAGCTGGCCGGCGACCAGTGGAACGAGGGCGACGTGTCGTGCTCGGTGGTGCGCCGGGTCGCGCTGCCGGACGCGTTCTTCGCGCTCGACGGGCTCATCGAGACGTTCCTGACCGTGCTCGACGGGTTCGGCGCGTACCCCGCGGTGATCGCCCGCGAGCTCGACCGGTACCTGCCGTTCCTCGCCACCACGAAGGTGCTGATGGCGCTCGTGCGGGCGGGGGTCGGCCGGGAGACCGCGCACGAGGCGATCAAGGAGCACGCCGTCGCCGTCGCGCTCGCCATGCGTGAGCAGGGCCAGGAGGGCAACGACCTGCTCGACCGGCTGGCCGCCGACCCGCGGATCCCGCTGGACCGGGCCCGGCTCGACGAGTTGCTCGCCGACCGGCTCTCGTTCACCGGGGTGGCCGGCGCGCAGGTGGCCGCGGTGGTCAAGCGGGTGGGCGAGGTGGCCGACCGGTTCGGTGACGTGGCCGCATATTCACCGGTGGCCATCCTGTAGCGGCGGCTACCGTGTCCGGGTGGCGACCGTATCCGAGCTGCTCTACTACCCGGTCAAGGGCTGCGCAGGCCTGTCCGTGCCGAGCCTGTCCATCACCCCGAAGGGGCCCGTGCACGACCGCACGTTCATGTTCGTGACCCCGGACGGCACGTTCCGCAGCCAGCGCAGCACCCCGCGGCTCGCGGTCGTGCGGCCCGCCGTCGTGCACGACGGTGCCAAGCTCACGCTGGCCGCGCCGGGCCATCCGGACGTGGCGGTGGCCGTGCGGCTCGCCGGCGAGCACGTGCCGGTGACGGTGCACGCCTGGTCCGGCTGGGGCGTCGACCAGGGTGACGACGCGGCCGAGTGGGGCTCGGCGGTGCTGGGCGAGCCGGTGCGGCTGATGCGCGTGCCGCCGGACCACGAGCGCCAGGTCGACGCGAAGCACGGCACGATCACCTACACCGACTCGACGGCGCTGCACCTCACCTCGCTGTCCTCTGTGGACGATCTGAACACACGCATCCTCGAGCGCGGCGCCGAGCCGGTGCCGATGGCCCGCTTCCGGCCGAACATCGTGGTGGCCGACAGCCCCGAGTACGCCGAGGACGACTTCCGGGAGATCCGCGTGGGCGGCACGGAGCTGCGCTGGGTCAAGCCGGACGTGCGCTGCCAGGTGACGATGGTCGACCAGGACGCCGGAAAGCCGGCCGGCCCGGAGCCGATCCGCACCCTCGCCTCCTACCGCCGTGAGCCGGAGGGCGGGGTGAGCTTCGGCATCAAGCTGGCCGTGCGCACCCCGGGCACCATCACCGTGGGCGACACCCTGTCGATCACGGGCTGACGCGAAGCACCGCCATCGAGCCGCGCTGCCGCGGTTCCGCACGCGCGAGGGCGGTCCGTCCGGCGGGCTACCAGGAATCCCGCCGACAGCATGGCTCGAACGCCAGGCCGGACGATTCGGCCAGACTGGACCGATGAGCTACGACTGGATCTCGTTCACGACCGACTACGGCATCGATGACGGGTTCGTCGCGGCCTGTGAAGGGGTCATCGCGAGGATCGCGCCCGGGCCGCGGGTCCTCCACGTCAGCCACACGGTCCCCGCTCAGGACGTGCGGCGCGGCGGGGCCATCCTCGCCCAGGCCGTGCCCTATCTGCCGCCCGCCGTGCACCTCGCGGTCGTCGATCCCGGGGTCGGCACCGACCGGCGGGGCATGGTGCTCGTCGCGGCCGAGGGGATTCTCGTCGGGCCGGACAACGGGTTGCTCATTCCCGCCGCCGAGCAGCTCGGCGGGGTTCGCGCCGCCTACCTCCTCGCCGAGCCGTCCTACCAGCTCTCCCGCGTCTCGGCCACCTTCCACGGCCGCGACGTCTTCGCCCCGGCCGCCGCGCACCTGGCCGCCGGCATCGCGCCGGAGAACTTCGGCGCATCCATCGACGTCGCCACCCTCGTCCGGCTGCCCGAGCCGGAAACGTTTGCCGAGCAAGGGAAGCTGACCACGGAGATCATGTCCGTGGACAGCTTCGGCAACATCCAGCTCGCCGCGACGGGCGCCGACCTCGACGCCTCCGGCGCGCTGCCGGGCACGTCGGCGCACGTCAACCTCGCGGGCCGCTCGGTCACCGCGACCGTCGGCCACACGTTCGGCGACGCCCCGGACGAGCGCCTGCTGGTCTACGTCGACTCCGCGGGCCGGGTCGCGCTCGCGCTCAACGGCGGCTCGGCCGCGGCCGACTTCAGCGCCAACCCGGGTGACCAGGTACTCCTCCTGTTCGCCCGCCCCTGAGCATTTCGCCCGACTGGTGCCGGCGTGTCACCTCGGTGTCAGGTGTCCGTCATCCCAGCATGGCGTCATGGGGAGCGTGACCGCCCGACTGCTCGTTTCACTGTCCGGGATCAACGCCTGGACGCTGGACCGCGCCGCCGACCTGAGCGACGAGCTCGCCACCCGCGGCGTGCCGCTGTCGCTCCTGCTCGCGCCGCGCGTGGCCGGCGCCGACCAGACCGGACCGGTGCTGTCCTGGGTCCGCGACCGCTGCGTCGCGGGCGACGCGTTGCTGCAGCACGGCTACGACCACGTCGCCGAGCCGCGGGAGCGCGCGATCGTCATCCGCAAGCGCGCCGAGTTCGCCGCGCTGCCCGCGCACGAGGCCGGCCTGCGGCTCATCGCCGCCGGCACCGCCATGGAGCGGCTCGGCATCGAGGCGCACGGGTTCGTGCCGCCGCGCTGGCTCGCCTCGCCGGGCACGCTGGTCGCACTGCGGCGCAAGGGCTTCGCGCTGTGCGCGGACCTCGTGGGCGTGCGTGACCTGCGCGCCGGAACGGTCCACAGAGGACGAGTGCAGGGCTTCGGGTTCGGCGAGCGGACCGAGCCGTGGTGGTGCTTCGCGCTGGTCATGGGCGCGGCCAGGATCGCCCGGCGGGGCGGCATGGTGCGCCTCGCGGTGGACACCGCCGACCTCGTCCGGTCCGGGCCGCGGCAGGCGCTGCTGGACGCGGTGGACATCGCCCTGCACCATGGCGCCCGCGCGGCGACCTACCCGGAGCTGGTCACACCTCGGCCGGCTCGCGCGGCGTGAGCACGCGCACCTCGGTGCCCTCCGGAGCGAGCCCGCTGAACCAGTTGTCGAAGGTCAGCCGCTTGCCGATGTCGCTGAGCAGCTCCTGGTGGATCGGCACGGCGACCCGGGGGGCGACCGCGCGCAGGAAGTCGACGGCCTCACCGGTCTTGAGCCACGGCGCCGCGCTCGGCAGCCCCAGCACGTCGACCTTCTGCTCGGGCACGAACAACGCGTCGCCCGGGTGGTAGAACGCGCCGCCGCCGACCACGTAGCCGACGTTGGGCGGCACCGGGACATCCCGGTGGATCACCGCGTGCTCGCCACCCACCACGGTGACCTCCGCGCCGGCCAGCGTCAGGTTGTCGCCGGGGCGGACCTGCTCGGCGGCGAGCTCGAGCTTCGCGGTGACCTCGATCGAGCCCGGGTCGACGATCAGTGCGGCCGTGGGGTTGGCCTCGACCAGCGCCGGCAGCCGGTCGGCGTCGAGGTGGTCGAAGTGCTGGTGGGTGATCAGGATCGCGTCGAGGTCGCGGACGCCCTCGAACCCCGAGGAGAACACGCCGGGATCGAAGAGCAGCCGGGCCGAGCCGGTGTCCAGCAGCACGCATGAGTGTCCGAAGTGAACAATGTGCACAGCGCCAGGCTAGTCCTCGAGGCCATCGCGCTGGTCGCTACCGGCGAGTAGCCTGTGGGGCGGAAGCCGACCAGGGAGGCCCGCATGACCACCGTCCAGGCCGAGTCCGCGACCACCGAGCCGACGACGCGCGAGACGTTCGACTCGCTCGACCCGGCCACCGACGAGGTCGTCGGCACGTATCCCGTGCACACCGCCGAGGACGTCGGGGAGGCGGTCGCGCGGGCCCGCGAAGCGGCGGACTGGTGGGCCTCGCTGGGCTTCGCCGGCCGGGCGGAGCGGCTGCGGCGCTGGAAGGGCGTGCTCACCCGGCGGTCGGCGCAGCTGGCCGAGCTGGTGCACGCGGAGACCGGCAAGCCGCACGGCGACGCGATGCTGGAGATCGTGCTGGCCATCGACCACACGGCGTGGGCGGCCAAGCACGCGCGCAAGGTGCTGGGCTCGCACCGGCGGTCGGCCGGGCTGCTGATGGCCAACCAGGCGGCGACGGTGGAGTACCAGCCGCTCGGCGTCGTCGGCGTCATCGGGCCGTGGAACTACCCGGTGTTCACGCCGATGGGCTCGATCGCCTACGCGCTCGCCGCCGGCAACGCGGTCGTGTTCAAGCCGTCGGAGTACACCCCGGGGGTCGGCACGTGGCTCGCGGACGCGTTCGCCGAGGTCGTGCCGGAGCAGGCGGTGTTCCAGGTGGTCACCGGCTTCGGTGCCACCGGGGCGGCGCTGTGCCGGGCGGGCGTCGGCAAGCTGGCGTTCACCGGGTCGCCCGGCACCGGCAAGAAGATCATGGCCGCGTGCGCGGAGACGCTCACGCCGGTGCTGATCGAGGCGGGCGGCAAGGACGCGCTGCTGGTCGACGCCGACGCGGACATCGCGGCGGCCGCCGACGCGGCGGTGTGGGGCGGTATGTCCAACGCCGGCCAGACGTGTGTCGGTGTCGAGCGCGTGTACGTGCACGAGAAGGTCTACGACGACTTCGTGGCCAAGGTCGTCGAGGTGGCCAAGGGCGTGCGCGCCGGCTCGGACGCGGAGGCCAAGATCGGCCCGATCACGATGCCCGGCCAGCTCGAGATCATCAAGGAGCACATCGCGGACGCCCTGTCCCGCGGCGGCAAGGCCCTCGTGGGCGGCGCGGACGCGGTGGGCGAGCGCTACGTCCAGCCCACGGTCCTGGTCGACGTCCCGGAGGACTCGAGCGCGGTGCGCGACGAGACCTTCGGCCCGACGCTCACCATCGCGAAGGTCCGCGACATGGACGAGGCGATCGAGAAGGCCAACGACTCCCGCTACGGCCTGGCGTCGACGGTGTTCTCGAAGGCCCGCGGCGTGGAGCTGGCGCGGCGGCTGCGTTCGGGCATGACCGCGGTCAACAGCGTCATCAGCTTCGCCGGCATCCCGTCCCTGCCGTTCGGCGGCGTCGGCGACTCAGGCTTCGGCCGCATCCACGGCCCGGAGGGCCTGCGGGAGTTCGCCCGCGCCAAGGCCATCGCCCGCCAGCGCTTCCGCCCGCCCCTGTCGCTGACGACCTTCACCCGAACCGCGAAGACCGACGCGACCGTGGCCAAGCTGATCACCCTGCTGCACGGCAAGCGCCGCTGACCCTCCTCAGGCGCGGATGAGGTCCGCCGCCTTCTCCGCGATCATGATCGTCGGGGCGTTCGTGTTCCCCCGGGGCACGACGGGCATCACGCTCGCGTCGACCACTCGCAGGCCCTCGACGCCCTCGACGCGCAGCGACGGGTCGACCACCGTGCCGATCGCGCACGTGCCCACGGGGTGGTAGAGCGTCTGGGTCACCGCGCGCACGTGCGCGCGCAGCTCCTCGTCGGTGACCCCGTCCAGCCGGGCCGGCATGAACGGGCCGGCCAGGAACCGGGACAGCGGCGCGTGCGCGCCGATCTCGATCATGGTCCGCAGCGCCGACACCATCGTGTCCATGTCGATCGGCTCGCTGTAGTAGGCCGGGTCGATCGCCGGGCGCCACCGCGGGTCCGCCGACCGCAGCCGCAGCCTGCCGCGGCTCGCCACGTCCACGAGCGTCGCGCCGGCGGTGAAGCCGGGGACCGTCGGCTCGCGCATCCCGTTGTCGTAGAACAACGTCGGCGCGATGTGGACCTGGATGTCCGGCGCGGGCAGGCCCGGCCGGGTCGCGTAGAAGGCACCCGACTCGCCGACGTTGGACGCGAACGGGCCCCGGCCGGTCAGCTTCCAGCGCAGCAGCGCGCCGGTGCCGGCCAGGTTCACGAGGTCCGAGGTCCCCCGGGTGCGCCACAGGATCGCCGCCGCCGGGTGGTCGTGGAGGTTCTCGCCCACCTCCGCCACGTTGGCCACGACCTCGATGCCGTGCGTCCGCAGGTGCTCGGCGGGCCCGATCCCGGACAGCATCAGTAGCTGCGGGGAGTTGACCGCCCCGCCGGACAGCAGCACCTCGCCGTCGACGTGGACGTCGGACTCGGTGCCGTGCCGCGAGTAGCGCACGCCGGTCGCCTTGGTGCCGGCGAACAGCACCCGGGACACCAGCGCGTCGGTCCGCACGGTCAGGTTCGACCGCTCGAGCGCCGGCCGCAGGTAGGCGTCCGCGGTCGACCAGCGGTGCCCGTTGCGGCACGTCACCTGGTAGAGCCCCGCGCCCTCCTGGGTGACCCCGTTGAAGTCGTCGTTCGGCTTGAGGCCCCACGACACCGCCGCGTCCACCCAGGCGTGCGACAGCTCATGGGTGTAGCGGCGGTCCTCGACGTGCAGTGGCCCGTCCGTGCCGTGCAGCGGACCGGACAGGCGCGTGTTCCGCTCGGCCTTGACGAAGTACGGCAGCACCTCGTCATAACCCCAGCCGACCGCGCCGTGCGCGTCGCGCCAGCCGTCGTAGTCGGCGCGGTTGCCCCGGATGTAGATCATCGCGTTCATCGATGAGCAGCCGCCGAGGACCTTCGCCCGCGGCCAGTACGCCGGCCGGCCGCCGAGATGCTTCTGCTCGACGGTGTCGTAGTTCCAGTCGTAGCGCGTCTTGAACAGCGTCGAGAACGCCGCCGGGATCTGGATCTCCTCGGCGCCGTCCTCGCCGCCCGCCTCGAGCAGCAGCACCCGCACCGCCGGGTCCTCGGTAAGCCGGTTGGCCAGCACGCAGCCCGCGCTGCCCGCACCCACCACCACGTAGTCGAAGGTCTCCGTCACGGCGCCTCCTCGGGGTCAACCCTGGAGACTGCCACGGCGGCCACCCCGCGGCTACAGCGTCGCGAGGATCTCCCGCTCCTCGTCCGGCGACAGCCCGGCCTTGCGCTCCCGGTCCAGGCCCAGCTCCCGCTCGCGGGCCAAGGCGTCGGCGACCGCGTCGGCCAGCGGGCGGACCGGCATGCCGGCCTCGAGGGACGGCGTGGCGTCGTGCGACTTCATGCCGTCGTACTCCGGGGGCAGCCACAGCGGCAGTGACCGCGGCCCGCCCCACGGGTTGACCTCGGCGGCGGTGAGCTGGTCCGGCGACGCCTTCACGACCTCGACGTCGACCCCCACCGCCTCGATGATCTCCGCCAGCACCGTGCCCAGCGGCCGCGCCGGGTTGATGGCGTCGAAGTCGCCGGCGAGGTTCTTCTCCCCGGCGTCGACGATCCACTCCGCGAAGTCCCGCACGTCGATGAACTGGATGGGCTGCTCCGGCGCGTCCGGCACGAGCACCCGGCCGCCCCGGGCGAACCGGCCCGGCCAGTAGCCGAACCGGTCGCTGCGGTCCCACGACCCCGTGATCAGCCCCGGCCGCACGACGAACGCGCGGTCGCCCATGACCTCGCGGACGAGGTTCTCACTCGCCACCTTGATCCCGCCGTAGAGCAGCACGCCGTCCTCGCCCGCGGCGGCCATCTCCTCGCGGGTGGCGTGCTGGGTGAGCGGCGGGACGAGCGGCCCGGTGGCCGGGGTCTGCCCGGGTGTGCCGTTGTCGGCGTAGACGTTGATCGTCGAGACGAACGTCCAGTGCCGCGCCCGGTCCGCGAACGCCCGCAGCGCCCGGTCGACCCACGGGTAGGACAGGGGGGACACGTCGACCACCGCGTCGAAGCTCTCGCCGGCCAGCGGCGCCAGCCCGTCCTCGGCGTCCCGGTCCACCTTCGCCAGCGTCGCGCCCTCCGGCACCGAGCCGGACTCGCCGCGCGCCGCGCACACCACCTCGTGCCCCCGCCGCACGGCCTCGGCCGCCACCGCGTGCCCGACGAAGATCGTTCCACCGAGTACCAGAAGTCGCATGCGTCCCACCCTGTCCCCATCGCCCGGCCCGCCGCTACCGATCTCGCGGACGGCGAACCGGTGCTCGGTCAAGAAGCACTAGATCCGCCGCAGCACGAAGTCCGCCGCCGCGCTGCCGGTGAGCAGCGCGTTCATCCGGCCGTCCAGCACGTAGTCGCCGTACGGGGTCACCGCGACCGTCGTCGGCGCCAGGTCCGGCCACGGCCGGGTCGACACCGGAATCGCGGCCCGGCCGCCGGCGACCAGTCGCAGCTCGTGCACCGCGGGTGCGCTGCCGGGAACGCCGGCGAGCGTGTTGGTGACCACGACCAGCGTGCCGTCCGGCCGCAGCGCCATCCCGTCGCCGCCGACGAGCGGCGTCGGCGTCCACACCTCGGTCAGCTCACCGCGGGAGATCCGGTAGAGCGCGCCCGTCGTGTAGTTGACCACCACCAGGTAGCCGTCCGGGTGCCACACGACGCCGTTCGCGCCGATGGACGGTCCCAGCCGGGGGTCGCTGACCACGGTCGACACCTCGCCCGCGGGTGTCACCCGGTAGACCGCGCCGGCCTGCGTGTCGGTCACGTAAGCCGTGCCGGACGGGGTGAGCACGAGGTCGTTGGCCGCGCGCTCGCCGGGCACGTCGCTCGCCAGGCTCACCAACCGGATGCGCTCGCCGGTGCGCAGGTCGTAGACGGCGACGCCGGTGGGTCCCGGCGCCACCGGGTTCCCGTACACGGCGAGGATCCGGTGCCGGGCGACGTCGACCTTGATCCCCAGGTAGGCGATCAACTCGGGGTCGGAGACCACGGTCCGGTTCACCCCGTCCCGGCCGACCGCGGTGATGCGGGCGGGAGAGCCGACCGACCCGACGAGCAGCGCCTGCCTGGTCGGGTCCCAGGCCACACCTTCGGGGAACTGGTTGGGCGCGGCCGGCTGCAGCACCGCGGGAAGGCCGCCACGCTCCGCGACCGCGGGCGCCGCGCCCGGCACGGCCGCCACACCCAGCACCAGGCCGAGCATCGTGGCGATCAGAATTCTTCGCATCGTTCTCCTCCAGGAGGGTTGAGCAGTCGCCCCAAATGCTGCCCGGGCACCGGCCCGCCGCCCAGGTTTCTGGTCAGCCGGGGGTCGGCCCGACCCTGGGTCTGACAGACCCACGTTCGGGCCCACCCGATCAGGGATACTCGGGTGCATGGACCGCCGCAGCGAGCTGACCGAGTTCCTGCGGTCGTGCCGGGCCCGCAGGCTCCCCGAGGACCTCGGCGTCACCCCCGTCCTCGGTCGTCGCCGGGTCCCCGGCCTGCGCCGCGAGGAGCTCGCCCAGGCCGCTTCGGTGAGCGTCGACTACTACGTCCGGCTCGAGCAGGGCCGGCTGCGCAACCCGTCCGAGGCGGTACTCGACTCGGTGGCCACAGCGCTCGCGCTGGACCCCGCCGAGCGCCGCCACCTGCACAACCTCGCCCGGCCGAGGCGCACCCGCGAGCCCGCCCTGCTCCCGACCGTCCGGCCGACGCTGCAGGCCATGCTCGACGCCTCGGCCGTGCCGGCCGCGATCTACGGGCACCGCGGCGAGGTCATGGCGTGGAACGACCTCGCGGCCGCGTTGCTGATCGACTTCGGTGCCGTGCCGGCCGAGCGGCGGAACATGCCCTGGCTGCTGTTCACCGACGACGAGGTCGCGTCCCGGTTCGCCGACTGGGAGGGCAAGGCCCGTGACCTGGTCGCCCAGCTGCGGATGGCGGCCGGCGCCGACCCCGACGACACGACGCTGGCCGCGCTCATCGGCGAGCTGTCCGTCCGCAGCGCCGACTTCACCCGGATCTGGGCGGGGTACCGGGTGCGGGAGAAGAGCCGCGGCAGCCACCGCTACCGGCACCCGGTTGTGGGCGAGTTCACGCTGCACTACGAGTCGTTCCGGCTGCCCGAGGAGCCGAACCAGTCGCTGGTCTGCCAGTTCGCCGAGCCGGGAACGCCTGATGAGCAGGCCTTGGCGCTCCTCGCGTCGTGGACGGCCGGCACCGGGCGTCTCGAAAGGGTGAACCCGCAGCTCAGGTAGGCTTTCGGGGTCACCCGGTCCCACCAGAGTTCAGGAGCTGCCTGTCGTGGCCCGAGTCGTCGTCGACGTCATGCCCAAGCCCGAGATCCTCGACCCGCAGGGTCAGGCCGTCGCCAAGGCCCTGCCCCGGCTGGGGTTCTCCGGGATCTCCGATGTCCGTCAGGGCAAGCACTTCGAGCTGGAGGTGGACGACTCCGTCGACGACGAGACGCTCGCCAAGATCGCCGAAGGCTTCCTGTCCAACCCGGTGATCGAGGACTTCACCGTCCGGCGGGTGGGGTCGTGACCGTCGAGACGAAGGTCGGTGTCATCACCTTCCCCGGCACGCTCGACGACGCCGACGCGGCCCGCGCGGTGCGCTACGCCGGCGCCGAACCGGTCGCGCTCTGGCACGGCGACGCCGACCTGCGCGGCGTGGCGGCCGTCATCGTGCCCGGCGGGTTCTCCTACGGCGACTACCTGCGGGCCGGCGCCATCGCCCGGTTCGCGCCGGTGATGGACGAGGTCGTGGCCGCGGCCCGCGGCGGCATGCCGGTGCTCGGCATCTGCAACGGCTTCCAGATCCTGTGCGAGGCGGGCCTGCTGCCCGGCGCGCTGCTGCGCAACGGCGGCCTGCACTTCGTCTGCCGGGACCAGCCGCTGCGCGTCGAGCGCACGTCGACCGCGTGGACCAGCCGCTACGCCGCCGGCGCCGAGATCGTCATCCCGGTCAAGAACATGGACGGCCGGTTCACGGCGCCCAAGTCCACTGTGGACGAGCTGGAGGGCGAGGGCCGGGTGGTCTTCCGCTACACCGGCTCGAACCCGAACGGCTCGGTGTCCGACATCGCCGGGATCAGCTCGGCGGACGGCCGGATCGTCGGCCTCATGCCACATCCCGAGCACGCCGTCGACCCGCTCACCGGACCCGGTGCCGACGGCCTCGAGATGTTCCGCGCCGCGGTCGAGGCGGTGGTGTCGGCATGACCGCCACGGTGCAGGTCGACACGGTGTCGGTCGCCTCGGCCACGCCGGACATCGAGCAGCCCTACCGTGAGCTGGGCCTCAAGGAAGACGAGTACGCGCGCATCCGCGAGATCCTCGGCCGCCGGCCCACCGACGCGGAGCTCGCCATGTACTCGGTGATGTGGAGCGAGCACTGCTCCTACAAGTCCTCCAAGGTCCACCTGGCCTACTTCGGCCAGACCACCACCGACGAGATGCGGGCTTCGATGCTCGCCGGCATCGGCGAGAACGCCGGCGTGGTCGACATCGGCGACGGCTGGGCGGTGACGTTCAAGGTCGAGTCGCACAACCATCCGTCCTATGTGGAGCCCTACCAGGGCGCGGCCACCGGTGTCGGCGGGATCGTGCGGGACATCCTCGCGATGGGTGCCCGCCCGCTGGCGGTGATGGACCCGCTGCGGTTCGGCGCGCCGGACGCGGCCGACACCCGGCGGGTGCTGCCGGGTGTGGTGGCCGGCGTCGGCGGCTACGGCAACTGCCTCGGCCTGCCCAACATCGGCGGCGAGGTCGTCTTCGACGAGTCCTACCAGGGCAATCCGCTGGTCAACGCGCTGTGCGTCGGTGCGATGCGAGTCGAGGACCTGCACCTCGCGCACGCGTCGGGTACCGGCAACAAGGTCATCCTGTTCGGCGCCCGGACGGGCCTCGACGGCATCGGCGGCGTCTCGGTGCTCGCCTCGGACTCCTTCGCCGGCGACGAGGGCGGCTCCGGGCGCAAGAAGCTGCCGAGCGTGCAGGTGGGCGACCCGTTCACCGAGAAGGTGCTCATCGAGTGCTGCCTGGAGCTGTTCCAGGCGGGCCTGGTCGTGGGCATCCAGGACCTCGGCGGCGCGGGCCTGTCCTGCGCCACCAGCGAGCTGGCCTCGGCCGGCGACGGCGGCATGCACGTGTGGCTCGACCGGGTTCCGTTGCGCGCCAAGGGGATGACGCCGGCGGAGATCCTGTCCTCGGAGTCGCAGGAGCGGATGTGCGCGGTCGTCCGCCCGTCCGATGTGGACGCGTTCCTGCGGGTGTGCGCGAAGTGGGACGTCACGGCCACCGACATCGGCGAGGTCACCGACGGCGACCGGCTGGTGATCACCTGGCACGGCGACACCGTCGTGGACGTGCCGCCGCGGACGGTCGCGCACGAGGGGCCGGTGTACCAGCGCCCGATCGTGCGCCCGGCCGACCAGACCACGCTGGTCGCCGACGTCCCCGACGCCCTGGCCCGGCCGTCCACTCCGGACACGCTGCGGACCGAGATCCTGCGGATGGCCGGGTCGCCGAACCTGTCCTCGCGGCGCTGGGTCACCGAGCAGTACGACCGGTACGTACGCGGTAGCACCGTGCTGGCCCAGCCGTCGGACGCCGGCATGATCCGGATCGACGAGGCCAGCGGCCGCGGCGTCGCGATGTCGTGCGACTGCAACGCCCGGTTCGCGCGGCTCGACCCGTACTCGGGTGCGCAGCTGGCGTTGGCGGAGGCGTACCGGAACGTGGCGGTGTCCGGGGCGCGGCCGGTCGCGGTCACCAACTGCCTCAACTTCGGCTCGCCCGAGGATCCCGGCGTGATGTGGCAGTTCGAGCAGGCCGTGCGTGGCCTGGCGGACGGCTGCGCCGAGCTCGGCATCCCGGTGACCGGCGGCAACGTGAGCTTCTACAACCAGACCGGCGCCACCCCCATCCTGCCGACTCCCGTGGTGGGCGTCCTCGGCGTCATCGACGACGTCCGCACCCGAATCCCGACGGGCATCGGCGCACCGGGCGACACGCTGGTACTGCTGGGCGAGACCCGCGAGGAGCTGGGCGGTTCCGAGTGGGCGCACGTCGTGCACGGCCACCTCGGCGGCCGCCCGCCGGCGGTCGACCTGGCGCGCGAGAAGCTGATCGGCGAGGTCCTGCGCTCCGGCGACGTGTCCGCAGCGCATGACCTGTCGGATGGCGGCCTGGCCCAGACCCTGGTCGAGGCGTGCCTGCACGCGGGGACCGGCTGCCGCGTCGAGCTCGCCGGTGACCTGTTCGTGGCCCTGTTCAGCGAGTCGTCCGGCCGGGTCCTGGTGGCCATCCCGCCCACGTCGGTCGACGCGTTCACGTCCCACTGCACCGAGCGCGGCCTGCCCTGGCAGCGCCTGGGCGTCGTGGAACCGAACCAGGACTTGGTGATCGAGGGCCTGGCCCCGCTGCCGCTGCCCGAGCTGCGTGAGGTGTGGGAGGCGACGCTGCCGGCACTGTTCGGCTGAGCCCCGTTCGGCTGAGCCCGCGTTCAGAGCGCGGTGAAGTTGAGCACGCACCAGCCACCGTTCTGCCGAGGGTCGACGGCGCTCACCCATCCGGTGACGGTGCCGCCGGTCTGGGTGCCGGTGAGGTCGGCGTCGACCGCGGCGTACTGGGTGAGCGGCTGGTCCTCGACGACGAGGTTCGCGCCCTTGGCGACGGCCCGCGCGATCTCGTCGGTGACGAGCGTGTTGTCGCAGAGCAGGGACGAGGCGCTGTCGACGTCCCCGGCGTTGACCGCACTCACGAACTCGTGGACGAACCGGAGGCCACCGACCGTCCCGGGCTCCTCCCGAGGCTCGTCGACGTGGACAGGCGCCGCAACGACCTCAGCGGCCAGCGGCGTACCCGCGATGGCCCGCCCGGGCAACACGAACGCGAGCACCGCAAGCCCCCCAACAGCGAAGACGACGAGCACCCCAAGAGCGACCAACCCACCGCGGTAATGACTCATACCTGGTCCGACGCCGCCCAGCCCGACGGGATCCGCCAGGCGACGCCACGTAAGGCTTCCGTCATGACTTCAGCCGAGATGGCCGGCCGCCGGTGGTCTCGAGTAACCCGACCACGCAAGAGCCGCACGCGCCGGTGACAGTGGATGCGTGCGGCTCTTGTCGAACCTCTGCAGAACGTTCCGGTCAGTTGCCGGAATCGGTGCCGCCGCGCATGGGGGTCCTCTCGTTTACGGGCAAGTTGTTGCCTGTGTATCACCGTCGGGTGCTTTTCCCCTGCATTTACGCTCGTCGCCACGCCACGGATATTCCGTAGTTGGCCAGGGGTTGGCAGGCCTCCGTGAAGGTGTGCTCGGCCTCGCCGAGCGGTGTCACCTTAATCCATCGGTCGTCGCCGGGCCCCGGCCGGTCGTATCGTTCACGGTCGGCGACGTCCGCATACCACCAGACCGCGTCCGGTGGTTCGGCTTCATCGAACCTGATGCGAATAGTCAGGCCACTTGTCGGCGTGGTCTTGGACCGCCGACCTGGAGCGATGCCGTAGTGATCGATTTCTACGTTGATCGCCCGCCGCTCGGTATCGACATCGCTTGCCGTGGCTTCGGAGGAGAAGTAATGCTGCTCGCCACGACGAAGCGGCGAGGGAAAGACGAGCTTGGTGAGGATGGGTTCGCCGGGTCGGGAGGGGATCCGCAGTTCTCGGCAGCCCCAGAGGGCTCGCACGGGTATGGACGATGAAGCATCGTCCATCTCCGGCAGCGCACGTGCGGTGTAGTACGCGACGTCGTCTTCCTTGGCCGTGATGAGTCGTTCGGTGATGCGGCGTTGGACGAAGCGTCCCTTCATGAACACAGTCGTGACGAAGAGGTCCGCGAACACCGGCTGGGCGCCTCTCGACGGCCGCCGGTAGGTCGGCAGAGTGGTGTCGTTGAAGTACTCCTGCCACTCCGCGGGATGCTCGCGAAGGTAGTCCAGACGTTCGTCCACAGCGTGGCCGAGCATGCGAATGCCCACGCCCCACCAGTGTCGTAACGCGTCGTAGCCGTGCTGCTTGCCCGAGGGCTGGGTGCCGAAGTCGCCGCGGTCACGGGCGACGGCCAGCCGTTTGTCGATGCTCGATTCGCGGTTCACCAAATCCATGTGCAATGCGGCCGTCAGCGCTGTGCGTTCGTCGTGGAACTCGATCCGGCGGACCTCGTCCTGAACGAGTCGCCACAATGCCTTCGCGCGTTGGTCGGTCATTCCGCCACGCGGCATCGCCGACGGCACGCCTTCGACCAATGCGCGGAGCGCGGCGGATTTTCCGGTCGATCCGGTAGACCGATGGAGTTCCTGGAAGGCGTGTTGAAGCGTTGGTTCGACGCGGTCGGGCGCACTTGCCGCAAGCCACCGTAATCCGGCTTCTCGCGGCGACGGGGAACCGTCCGGTTTCCGGGTCAAGGGCCTGCCTCACTATCGACTCACCATGTACTTCCCGTACTACCACCAAACCGCGGGAAGAGTCCATGGATCGGGTGGTGGCCGGCTGCGCCTGCCCTGGGAAGTCGTTCACTGGTAAGCACGGTGGACAAAGCGCATCGTGAGAGTTGGACACGTGCAAATTCCGTGGCCGCGCCGGTGATCGGCTGTCGCTTCTGCCGCCTGTTCGAGAGGTGGGGGTGCACATGCACGAGAACGAGAAGACACACGCGACTACGAGGCCCCAGCTGCGTTTCGTTGCGAAGTTGGTGGCCGGACTGAGCGGGCTGGGCAGCGTTGGCGTCGGACTGTGGCTGCTCGGTCCCGCAGCGAGCTACTTCCTCGGCCTGCTGTTGCTGCTCGCGACGGTGGGTCTCACCTGGACGGCGGTCTTCAGCCCGCGGGAGGAGCCGATCAAACGGCTGGAGCGCCTGATCAAGGCCTTACGTGGGAGACGTGGCCGGTGAGTCAGGAGCGGACCAGGCCCAGTTCCTCGTCGCGTGTCGGGTCCACGTTCCAGCCTGGTGGGAGGTGGTGGGCGTGGCGCAGCGAGACCTGC
>NZ_DASWSJ010000094.1:0-24948 GCF_036402745.1 Actinophytocola sp.
CGGCCGAGGGCTCCGGCTCGGCCTCCGCCGGCGGCTCCTCGATGACGACGTGGGCGTTCGTGCCGCTGATCCCGAACGACGACACCCCGGCCCGGCGTGGATGACCGTTGGCCTCCCACGGCACCGGCGAGGCCAGCAGCCTGACCGCACCCGAGGTCCAGTCGACCTGCTGGGTCGGCTCGTCCACGTGCAACGTCGCGGGCAACGTGTTGTGCCGCAACGCCATGACCATCTTGATCACGCTGGCCGCACCGGCCGCGGCCTGGGTGTGGCCGATGTTCGACTTGATCGAGCCCAGCCACAGCGGCCGGTCCTCGGCGCGGTCCCGGCCGTAGGTGGCCAGCACCGCCTGTGCCTCGATGGGGTCGCCGAGCGCGGTGCCCGTGCCGTGCGCCTCCACGACGTCCACATCGGACGCGGTGACGCCGGCCGACGCCAGTGCCTGGCTGATCACCCGCTGCTGGGACGGCCCGTTCGGCGCGGTCAGCCCGTTGGACGCGCCGTCCTGGTTCACCGCCGAGCCGCGGACCACCGCGAGGATCGGGTGGCCGTTGCGCTTGGCGTCGGACAGCCGTTCCAGCACCAGGATGCCCGCGCCCTCGCCCCACACCGTGCCGTCGGCGCCGGCGCCGAACGCCTTGCACCGGCCGTCCGCGGCGAGGCCGCGCTGCCGGGAGAACTCGACGAAGGCGTCCGGGCTGGCCATCACGGTGACGCCGCCGGCGAGCGCGAGCGAGCACTCCCCCGTTCGCAGTGCCTGCGCGGCCAGGTGCATCGCCACCAGCGAGGACGAGCACGCGGTGTCCAGGGTGACCGCGGGTCCCTCGAGGCCGAGCGTGTAGGAGATCCGGCCGGAGGCGACGCTGGCCGCGATCCCCGTGCCCCAGAACCCTTCCACGCCCTCCGGCAGCCCGGCCAGGGTCGGCGCGTAGTCGCGGTACATCAGGCCGGCGAACACCCCGGTCCGGCTGCCCCGCAACGCGTGCGGGTCGATGCCGGCGCGCTCCAGCGCCTCCCAGGTGGTCTCCAGCAGCAGCCGCTGCTGCGGGTCCATGGCCAGCGCCTCGCGCCGGCTGATGCCGAAGAAGTCCGGGTCGAACCGGTCGGGGTCGTCGACGAACCCGCCGTGCCGCGTGTAGGACTTGCCGAGCGCGTCCGGGTCCGGGTCGAACAGGCCGGCCAGGTCCCAGCCGCGGTCCGCCGGGAACTCCGACACGCCGGAGCGGCCCGAGGCCACCAGGTCCCACAGCTCGTCCGGAGTGGACACACCACCCGGGAACCGGCAGCCCATGCCGACGATCGCCACCGGCTCGTCGGTCACCACAGCGGCGGCCGGCAGCGCCGCGGTGGCGAGCGGGCCGCCGGCCGGGGCCAGCTCAGTACGGAGGAGGTCGGCGACGGCGAGCGGGCTAGGGTGGTCGAACACGAGCGTGGCCGGCAGCCGCAGCCCGGTCGCGGTGTTCAGCCGGTTGCGCAGCTCGACCGCGGTCAGCGAGTCGAAGCCCAGCTCCTTGAACGCCTGCGCGCCGGTGACCGCGTCCGGCGAGCCGTGGCCGAGCACCGCGGCCACGTGCTCGCGCACCACGCCCAGCAGCAGGGCCTGCTGCTCGGGCTCACCCAGCCGGGCCAGCCGCTGGGCCAGCCCGTCGGAGCCACCCGCGGCGGCCGCCCGGCGGGCCGGTGCCCGGACCAGGCCCCGCAGCAGCGGCGGCACGTCGGCGCCGGACTTGCGCAGGCCGGCCAGGTCGAGCTTGACCGGTACCGCGAGTGCCCGGTCCGCCGCGCAGGCCGCGTCGAACAGCGCCAGACCGTCCTCAGTGGACAGCGCGCCGAAGCCGGTGCGCGACAGCCGCGCCAGGTCCGCCGCGTCGAGCTGGTCACGCATGCCGCTGGACCCCGCCCACAGGCCCCACGCGATCGAGACCGCGGGCAGACCGGTGGCCCGCCGGTGCTGGGCCAGCGCGTCGAGCACGGTGTTCGCGGCGGCGTAGTTGGCCTGCCCCGCGCTGCCGAACACGCCGGCCGCCGAGGAGAACAGCGCGAACAGCGCCACGTCCCCGGCCAGCTCGTGCAGGTTGACCGCGGCGTCCACCTTGGACCGCAGCACGGCCTCGACGCGGTCCGGGGTCAGCGACTCAAGCACGCCGTCGTCGAGCACACCGGCCGCGTGGACGACACCGGTCAGGTCCGGGACGGTGGCGAGGAGCGCGGCCAGCGCCTCGCGGTCGGCCGCGTCGCAGGCGGCGACGTCCACCGTTGCCCCCAGCGCCGTCAGCTCCTCGACCAGCTCGGCCGCGCCCGGTGCCGCCGGGCCGCGGCGGGAGACGAGCAGGAGGTGCCGCGCGCCGTGCTCGGTGACGAGGTGGCGGGCCAGCAGCGCGCCGAGGCCACCGGTGCCGCCCGTGATCAGCACGGTGCCGGCCGGGTCGAGCGCCGGGCCGCCGGTGCCCGCGGCCCGGGACAGCCGCGGCACGAACAGCTCACCGGCGCGGACCGCCACCTGCGGCTCACCCGAGCCGACCGCGGCGGCCAGCGCCTGCTCGTCGCTGTCGTCCGTGTCGTCGGTGTCGACCAGCACGAACCGGTCCGGGTGCTCCAGCTGCGCGGCCCGGACGAAGCCCCACACAGCCGCGGCGGCCACGTCCGGCACGTCCCCGGCCGGGTCGACGGCGGCCGCGCCGCGGGTGACGAGCGCCAGCTTCTCGCCGGTCTCCCGGTCGGCGGCGAGCCACTCCTGCAGCGTGGTCAGCGCCCAGGTCGCGGCGGTGCGGGCGGCATCGGGGAGCGCCTCTCCGGCCCGCGGTGCGACGGCCACCTCGGGCAGCCGGGCCGCGGGCTGCGCGGCGGCGGCCCGGACCCAGTCCAGTGTGTACAGCGAGTTCGGGGTGGTGGTGCCGGCCGCGGCGAGCTGCTCGGCGGAGACCGGGCGCAGCAGCAGCGACCCGATGGCGGCGACCGGCGCGCCGGCGTCGTCGAGCAGCGTGAGCGTCACGGTGTCCTGGCCGGCCGGTCCGATGTGGACCCGCAGCGAGGTGGCGCCGGTCGCGCTCAGCGACACGTCGGTCCAGCTGAACGGCAGGTTCACGGTCCCGGCGACGAAGTCCCCGAGGGCGACGGCGTGCAGGGCCGCGTCCAGCAGCGCCGGGTGCACGCCGAACCGGTCGGCCTCCGACCGGGCCTGCTCGGGCAGCGCGACCTCGGCGAACACCTCGTCGCCGGCCCGCCAGGCGGCCCGCAGGCCCTGGAACAGCGGCCCGTAGTCGTACCCGGACTCGGCCAGCGTGGCGTAGAACCCAGTCAGGTCAACGGCTTGCGCACCGGCCGGCGGCCACGCGAGGTCCGGCTGGGCGGCGGGCAGCGGGGTGGCCGGCAGCGGGGTGGCCGACAGCGTGCCGGAGGCGTGCCTGATCCACGGCTGGTCGTCCTCGTCGTCGGGCTGGGAGTAGATCGTCACGGCCCGGCGGTCGGTGTCGTCGGCGGGCGACACGATCACGTGCAGCCGGACCGCACCCTGCCCGGGCAGCGCCAGCGGGCTTTCCATGGTCAGGTCGTCGAGGTGCTCGCAGCCCGCCTCCAGCCCGGCCCGCAGCGCCAGCTCCACGAAGGCGGAGCCGGGCACCAGCACCACGCCACGCACGGCGTGGTCGGCGAGCCAGGGGTGCGAGTGCCGCGAGAGCCGGCCGGTCAGCGCGGTGCCGTCACCGTTGGCAAGCGTGAGCACCGCACCCAGCAGCGGGTGGCGGGCGGGGTTGAGCCCGGCGGCGCCGACGTCCGTGCCCGCGGTGGCCGGGACGAGCCAGTAGTTCTTGTGCTGGAAGGCGTAGGTGGGCAGCTCGACCCCGCGGCCACCGGGGAGCAGGGCAGCCCAGTCGACGTCGACGCCACGCACCCACGCGGTACCCACCGCGGTGGCCAGCGTGTGCACCTCGTCGCGGTCCTTGCGCAGGGTCGGCACGAAGACCACAGTGGACTCACCGGTCTGGCCCATCGCGCTGAGCACACCATCCGGACCCAACTCCACGAACGTCGTCACGCCCTGCTCGACCAACGTGCCCACAGCGTCGGCGAACCGGACCGCCTTCCGCACCTGACCGACCCAGTAGTCCGGGTCAGCGAAGTCCGCGACCTGACCTGTCACGGTGGACACCATCGGGATGGTCGGCTCGTGATAGGTCACACCCGCCGCGACCGCCCGGAACTCGGCGAGCATCGGCTCCATCAACGGCGAATGGAACGCGTGGGACACCCCGAGCTGCTTGGTCTTGCGTCCCTGCTCGGCGAACACCCCCGCGACCGCGAGCGCGGCGTCCTCCTCACCGGAGATCACCACGGAGTCGGGGCCGTTGATCGCGGCGATCCCGACCGTGTCGGTGAACAGCGGCAACACTTCGGCTTCGGTGGCCTGGACGGCGATCATGGCGCCGCCGGTGGGCAGGGCCTGCATCAACCGACCCCGCGCGGACACCACCTTGCACGCGTCCTCCAACGACCAGACACCAGCGACGTGTGCGGCGGCCAGCTCACCGATCGAATGCCCAGCCACCACATCCGGCCGGACACCCCACGACTCCAACAACCGGAACAACGCCACCTCGAACGCGAACAACGCCGGCTGCGTGTACCCCGTGTCGTCCAAGCCTTCACCGGACGCGATCACCTCACGCAACGACGGATCCAGGAACGCACACACCTCGTCAAAAGCCGCCGCGAACACCGGGAACGCCTCGCACAACGCCCGGCCCATACCAGCACGCTGCGCACCCTGACCCGTGAACAAGAACGCCAACCCACCCGCAACGACCGAACCCGACGCCACCTCCACACCGTCCACGAGCACCGCACGGTGGTCGAACCTCGCCCGCCCGGTCGCCAACGTGAACCCGACATCCAGCGGATCACTGTCCACAAGAGACCGCAATCGCTCGACCTGGCCGAGCACCGCCTCCGCGGACTTGGCCGACACCGGCCACGGGGCAACCGGAACCTCGGCCCGCGGCTCGGCGGCCTCAGCGGCCGGCGCCTCCTCGATGATGACATGCGCGTTCGTGCCGCTGATCCCGAACGAGGACACCCCGGCCCGGCGGGGGTGCTCGCCGGCCGGCCACGGCCGCGCTTCGGTGAGCAGCCGGACCGCACCGGTGTCCCAGTCCACCCGGGAGCTGGGGCTGTCGACGTTCACGGTGGGCGGGAGCTGCCCGGCACGCATCGCCAGCACCAGCTTCATCACGCCGGCCGCACCGGCCGCCGCCTGGGTGTGCCCCAGGTTGGACTTGATCGACCCCCGCCACAGCGGCCGGTCGGCCGACCGGCCCTGCCCGTACGTGGCGAGCAGCGCCTGGGCCTCGATGGGGTCGCCGAGCCGGGTGCCCGTGCCGTGCGCCTCCACGGCGTCCACATCGGACACCGCAAGGCCGGCCGACGCCAACGCTTGGGTGATCACCCGGCGCTGGGACGGCCCGTTCGGCGCGGTGAGCCCGTTGGACGCGCCGTCCTGGTTCACCGCGGAACCCCGCACCACGCCCAGGATCGGGTGGCCCAGCCGCACCGCGTCGGACAGCCGCTCCACCGCGAGCACCGCGGCGCCCTCACCCCAGCCGGTGCCGTCGGCGGCCTCGGCGAACGACTTGCACGTCCCGTCCGCGGACAGGCCGCCCTGGCGGGAGAACTCCACGAACGTGTCCGGCTTGGCCATCACGGTCGCGCCACCGGCCACCGCGAGGTCGCACTCCCCCGCCCGCAGCGCGTGCACCGCCAGGTGCAGCGCCACGAGCGAGGACGAGCACGCGGTGTCCAGCGTGACCGCGGGCCCCTCGAGACCGAGCAGGTAGGCGATCCGGCCGGACGCGACGCTCGCCGCGGTACCGGTGCCCCAGAAGCCTTCCGTGCCTTCCGGCAGCTCGGCGAGCGACGGGAGGTAGTCGTGGCACATCACGCCCACGAACACCCCCGTGCGGGACCCGCGCAGCGACTGCGGGTCGACGCCGCCGCGCTCCAGCGCCTCCCAGGAGGTCTCCAGCAGCAGCCGCTGCTGCGGGTCCATGGTGAGCGCCTCGCGCGGGCTGATCCCGAAGAACTCGGCGTCGAACGACCCGGCGTCGTGCAGGAACCCGCCGTGCCGGGTGTAGGACTTGCCCGCCACCTCCGGGTCCGGGTCGTACAGCCGGTCCACGTCCCAGCCGCGGTCGGTGGGGAACTCCGAGATCCCGGAACCGCCCGCGGCCACCAGCTCCCACAGCTGGTCCGGTGTGGACACCCCGCCGGGGAACCGGCAGCCCATGCCGACGATCGCGATGGGCTCCCGGGCCTTGCCCTCGACCTCGGTCAGGCGGCGGCGGGCCTCGCGCAGCTCGGCCGTCGCCCTTTTGAGGTAGGCCAGGTACTTCTCTTCGTCCGCCACGTCCGAACTCCTCGATCAGGATGCGTCAGGCTGGTTGTCGGCACCGCCCGCCGGACCGGCGGCGGGCCGGGTTACCGGGGGTCCGTCCTCGGGCTGCGCTCGACGGGCAGCACGGCGATCAGCTCGGCCGGGACGTCCAGCAGCGCCCGGCGGGCCAGCCGGCCGGCCCGGGCCCGCGGGATCTCGTCGACCCGGTACAGCTCGACCGGCACCTTGGCCGGCGACAGCCCGCGGCAGCAGGCGGCGAAGATCTCGTTCGGGTCGAGGCCCTCGGGTCCGGCCTGCAGGTAGGCCACCGGCACCTCGCCCATGGCGTCGTCCAGCTCGCCGATGACGACGGCCGCGGCCACCCCGCTCACGCCGAGCAGGACGGTCTCGATCTCGCGCGGGTTGATCAGCTCGGCGCCCCGGGTGATCACCTCGGCGATGCGGCCGGTGATGGTCAGGTAGCCGAGCTCGTCCCGCTTGGCCAGGTCGCCGGTGTGGTACCAGCCGTCGGTGACCGCGGGCGGGGCCGCCTCGGACTGGTTGTGGTAGCCGCCGGCCATCACGTTCGGCCCGCTGACCCAGATCTCGCCCTCCTGGCCGATACCGGCGTCCGTGCCGGTCCGCAGGTCGATCACCCGCACGCTGATGCCGGGAATCGGCAGGCCGCCCATGGCGTCCACCCGGCCGTCGGTCGGCCAGTTCACCGCGACCGGTCCGGTGGTCTCCGTGGTCATGTAGCTGTCGAGCAGCCGGACGCCGAACTTGTCGTCGAAGGCCTCCCGCAACGCGGGGACCCCCGTCGACCCGGCGACGAGGCAGGTCCGCAGGTCGGACTCGACGGTCTCCTGTCGCTCGGCCGCCCACAGCAGGTCGTGGTAGGTGCTGGGCATGCCGGCCAGGAAGGTGATCCGCTGCTCGACCAGGTCGGTCAGGAAGCCGGACCGCTGTGCGATCAGGTCGCCGAGGTCTGCGGCCGAGGCGTTGGCGATCCAGCCGGTCGCGCCCACCGTGACCACGCCGATCACGCCGACCTGCTGGGCGAGACCCTCGGCCAGCGGCAGCGGGCAGCACACCCGGTCGTCGGCGCCGAGGCCGAGGATCGGCGCGTAGCAGGCGGCGATCGCCCACATCACGTTGCGCTGACTGAACAGCACGCCGCGCGGCGACCCGGTGGTGCCCGCGGTGTAGGTCAGGAACGCCAGATCGTCCAGCCCGAGGTCGCTGTCGCCGGCGAACTCCGGCTCGGTCGTGGCGAGCGTGGAGTACACCGGCTCGGCGCGGTCCTGCGCCGTGGGCTCCCCGTCGTGGTCGACCAGGACGACGGTCAGGTCGGGGAAGTCCGCCAGCAGCCGGCGCACCTGGGCCAGGTTGGCCGGGTCGGTGAACACCGCCGCCGCCTTGCTGTCCGCCAGCAGGCTGGCGAGCTCGGCGTCCTCGAGTCCGGTGTGGACGGGTGCGCTGATCGCCCCGACGCGCAGCACGGCCAGGTAGGTCTCCACCGCCTCCACGCAGTCCTGCAGGTACAGCAGGACCCGGTCGGCCGGCTGGACACCCAGCCCGGCCAGGTGCCCGGCCACCCGCGCGGTCCGCCGGTCCAGCTCCGCCCACGTCACACTCCGCCGGGCGTCGGCGAACGCCGTCTTCTCCCCGACGGTCACGGCGTTCGCCCGCAGCAGCTCGGTCAGCGGCCGGATCAGCTCGGTTCGCAACATGTCATACCTCTCTTGTGTCAAGCGACTGCGGCCACGGGCTCGTGCGCCGGCCATGGCTCGATATTTCTCCGCTCGACCCCACGCCGCGGTAACCGCGCGCCTATTCCAGGCGCGGCCGTCTCCCGGTCGAGCCGACAGTTCCTAGGAAATGGTCACGGGCAGCGAGAGCGGCAGGCGGATGAGCGTCGACTCGCGCCACTGCAGCTCTTCCGCGGGCACCGCCAACCTCAGGTTCGGGAACCGCTGGAACAGCCGCTGCAGCGCGACGCCGTTCTCGATGCGGGCCAGCTCGGCGCCGGGGCAGGCGTGCGGTCCCCGGCCGAAGACCAGGTGCTTGTTCTCGCTCCGGTCGAAGTCCAGCTCGTTGGCGTCGGGGAACTTCCCCGGGTCGCGGTCGGCCGCGCCGATGGAGAGCAGCACCGTGTCGCCCGCGGAGATCCGCCGGCCGGCGATCTCCAGGTCCTCCCTGGCGAACCGGCGGAACCCGCGCTGCGTCGGGCTGTACATCCGGAACATCTCTTCCATCAGCTTGTGCAGCTCGTCGTCGTCCGCGTTCGCCAGCCGTGCGGCGTACTCAGGCCGCTGCATCAGCGCGATCGAGCTGCAGGACAGCATGCCCATCGTGCTGTCGTAGCCGGCCGCGAACATGATGATGGCGAAGTGGGACAGGTCCTCGGGGGGCAGCAGGTTTCCGTCGTCGTCCTTCACCTCGGCCCAGACCGAGAGCAGGTCGTCCACCGGGTTCGTGCGCCGCGCCACGAGCGCCCTGGCCATCGCCTCACCGATGCCCTGAGGGTTCACCAGCTTGCCGGAGAAGACCAGCTCGCCCCACTCCCTGATGTGCCCGCGCTCCTCCTCGGGCACGCCGATCAGGTCGCAGACCACGGTGATCGGCAGCGGCGCGCAGAACACGTCCATCAGGTCGACGACGGCGCCGTTCGCGCCCTTCACCTCGATGTCGTCGAGCAGCTCGTCCACCAGCTCGTGGATCTTCGGCTTGAGCAGCCGCATCCGCCTCGGCACGAAGCCGAAGTTCACCAGCCGCCGGGTCGCGGTGTGCTCGGGCGGGTCCTCCATCACCAGGCGGGACTGCGCCAGGCCCTCCGGGGGGAGCTGGTTGGTGTAGTCGGCGCCGGCGTACTTGCGCTGCCGGGCGAGCCGCTGGTCCCGCAGCGCGTCGTAGACCTCGGTGTACCCGGTCACGAGCCACACCGGAATCCCGTCGGGCAGGCAGACCCGGTGAATGGGGCCCTGCTCGTGGAACTGCGCGTAGGTGTCGAACGGTGCGTGCCAGTACTCCTCGTCGAACGGCATGTCGTTGCCGTGCACGGGGCACTTGTTGTCCGCCATTGTTCTCCTCCGAGTTGTCTCAGTCCGCCACCGGCACGGACTCGCGCTGTGCTGCGACCGGCGGGCGTTGCGGCTGTTTCGATGCGGACGTCCTGAGTCCGAAGAAGGCGACCACGATCGCGATCACCGTCAGGACCAGACAGAACGCGTAGACGTCCAGATAGGCCGACAGGGTCCGGGTGCCGCCGGCTCCGGTCGGCACGGTGCCCGACTGGAGGATGGTGGCCACGGCCGCGGCCCCGAGCGCGCCGCCGACCTGGCGGGCGGTGTTGTTCAGCGCGCTCACGCTGGCGAACTTCGTCGGCGGCGCGGACATCGCCCCGGCGGACATCGCGGCCATCAGCGTGGCGCCGATGCCGAACCCGACGAGCACGCTGCACGGCAGCCAGATCTCGAGGAAGGCGCTCTCCCTGGTGAGGAAGAGGAACAGGATGATCGGCACGAGCGCGTGGGCGGACATGCCGACGACCGCCGAGAACCGCGGCCCGCCGAACCGGCCCATCACCTTGCCCATCACCACGGCGCTGATGGCCGCGATCACCGCGCCGGGAGTCTGGGCGAGACCAGCCTCCAGCTCCGAGTAGCGCCAGATGTCGGTCAGGAACAGCACGCTGACCAGCAGCCAGGTGTACATGACCGTGCCGTACAGCAGGGCCACCAGGTTCGCCGAGGTGAACACCCGGTTGTTGCCGAACAGCGAGACCTCGATGGCCGGCGAGCGGTGCCGGGCCGACCGCAGCCCGGCGAGCACCAGGCACAGCAGGCCGACGGCCAGGCAGCCGAGCGTCCTGGCCGAGGTCCACGCCCAGCTCGTGCCGTTGGTGATGCCGACGGTGAGCCCGCCGATTCCCAGCACCAGCAGCGCCGTGCCGAGCACGTCGAGCAGCCCGCCGGTCACCGCACCCGGCCGGAGCACCCGCGCCCCGGCGACGATCAGCGCGATGCCGAGCGGAAGGTTGATGAGGAACACGGCATGCCAGCTGAAGGCCACGACCAGCAGGCCGCCGAGGCTCGGGCCGACCGCGGCGGCGACCGCGCCGGCGGCGCTCAGCAGCGAGATCGACATCATCCTGCGCTCGGCCGGGGTGTCCAGCAGCAGCACCGACAGCGACGCCGGCACCATGACGGCGGCGCCGATGCCCTGCACCGCGCGAGCCGCCACCAGCAGTGGCACGGTCGGCGCCAGCGCGCACAGCAGCGAGGCCACGGTGAACAGGGCGATCCCGCCGATCAGGATCCGCTTGCGCCCCAAGGTGTCCGCGAGCCGCCCGCTCGGCGCGAGCAGCGCGGCGAACAGCAGCGCGTAGGCGCCGACGACCAGGGACAGCTCGGGCAGGGAGGCCGCCGGGAAGTCCCGTTGCAGTGCCGGCACGGCGAGCATGGTGACCGTGGAGTCCAGCATGGCGAGGAAGTTCGCGCCGGACGCGGTCAGCACGACCACCCAGTACGAGGGCAGAGCACGTTCGGTGGACATGTTGTGCTACCCCTTACGATTTCGAGCTGGCACGACCAGGT
Source organism: Actinophytocola sp. (assembly GCF_036402745.1). Lineage (GTDB taxonomy): Bacteria > Actinomycetota > Actinomycetes > Mycobacteriales > Pseudonocardiaceae > Actinophytocola. Next base: position 10,963 of record NZ_DASWSJ010000094.1, read on the forward strand.
CCCGATGGGTGTCAGTATGCCGGGGCGGGGTATCCGGCCAGTCGTCGTTCGTCAACGGTGGGGCCACCGCGCGGTAACCGGCCGATGGAGCGCGAACGCCACGCGGGCAGCTCAGCGCTGCTCGCGTGGCGTCGTCGTGCGTAGTCACACCGAGACGGTGGCCCGGGCCGCCGGCTCGGGCGCGCTCAGCCGACCGCGGCCCACGAAGTGCCGCAGGACGAGGTAGAGCGGCACCGCGATCGGCGACAGCATGATCGCCAGCACCAGGACCGGCGCCATCACCAGCGGGGAGATGCCGCGTTCCCTGCTGTCCAGCCACATCCAGCGTCCGACGAACAGGTCCCACGCGATGATCTGCGCCCACGTGAACGTCATCACCGCCGGGTCGGTCAGCAGCTCCTGCCACACGGGCAGCTGCGGCCGCGCCACCGCCGGCAACAGGTCGGCCATCCGCGGGATCGCGAACGGGAACCAGAACACCAGCGGCAGCGTCGCGCTCCACGGCGTGGACATGATCCGCCGCGTCCACCGCCATCGCGGCGCCACGATCATCAGCGTCCAGAACGGTGCCGCGCCGACGAAGAAGACCAGAGCAAAGACGAGATCCATCAGACCAGAGCCTCCTCACGGACCGGTGGCGCCGGCGGCGGCACGGGCTTCTTGCTGGTACGCAACGCCCACACCACTGCGACGACCGTCCCAGCGACCAACACACCCAGCGCACCGATGGTCAGCGCGTCCGGCTTCAGCAACGCCTGCCCGCGCAACGCCTGCCAGGTGGCCAGCGCGAGCAGGCCGAGGTAGGCGCTCGCGAACGTCCACACGAGACGGAGCCGGACCAGCTCGTCGCGCAACCTCGGCACCCTGGTCATCAGCAGACCGAGCCCCAGCGCGAACAGCGGAACCAGCTGCAGGCCGTGAATGCCGACGAAGTGCGGCACCCGCAGGTCACCACCGGTGGTGTTCCACCCGGTGACCGCCATACCCTGCCCACCGTCCGGCACCCCGACGCTGTGCGCGCCGATGAGCATCCTCGGCCGTTGGGCACGCTGCTCCGCGGAGCTCGTGACCATCAGGAAGGCGACCGCCATCCCGGCCACCGAGATCACCGAGCCGAGCCGCAGTGCCCACAACGCCGGACGGTCGGCGTGCCGCTCACGCATGAGCATGACCGCGCCGACCACGTTGGCCGCGAAGAGCACGCCGATGCTGGCCGCCATGATCGCCCACATCATCAGGTCGAAGGCGGTGGCGATGTTGAAGTGGCTGCGATGGCCGCGGACGGTCTGCAGGACCACGATCGCCAGCTCGATGAAGCAGACGATGGCGGTGATGTTGCCGATGATCACGCCCTGGCGCAGCCGCCGCCTCGGTAACGTCAGCATCCACGCCAGCATCAGCGCGTAGAGCCCGAAGGAGAGGGCGAACTTGGCCGGCTTGGCCCAGATCGGCGCGCCGACCAGGATCCGGTCGTCGAACACCAGGCCGATCAGGGAGACCACCTCGACCACCGCGGCGAACGCGGCGAACCACACCAGCTGGCGGTGCCAGCCGGACCGGACCGGCTCCGGCGCGAGCTTGGGCCCAGGGTTGGCCGGCAGCACCAGCTCCTCGTGGGGCTCGCGGCCGAGGACCTTGCGCAGGACCAGGTACAGCGGCACCGAGATCGGCGACAGCATGATCGTCAGCAGCACCAGCGGGCTCATGACCGCCGGCCGCATACCACGCGCCAGGCCGTCGCGGTACATCCAGCGCCCGACGAACAGGTCCCAGGCGATGATCTGCGCCCAGAAGAACGTGAGCACCGCCGGGTCGGTCACCAGGTCCTGCCACCCCGCCAGGGTCGGCTTCGCCACGGCCGGCAGCAGCTCACCCAGCCGGGGTATCGCGAACGCGAACCAGAACACCAGCGTCGGCGCCACGATCCACGGCGAGGACACGATCCGCTTGGTCCACCACCACTTCGGCGCGAAGATCATCAGCGTCCAGAACGGCGACGCGCCAACAAAGAAGACCAGAACAAAAGCTAACTTCATCTCACCAGTGCCTCCTCACGGACCGGTGCCGGCGCAGCCTTCCTGCTGACGCGCAACGCCCACACCACTGCGACCAGCGTCCAGCCAGCAACACACTGGACGCACCAACGGTCGGTAAGTCCGGTCGCACCACAGGGAAGTTGCGCCACAGCACGGACGCACCGCGAGAGAGCACGCGGTTCCTACGGGATTGCCTTGTCGGTCAGGCAGAGTTCCGCTCGACGGATACCGAATCGTCGCGCACGACCGCACCGGCCGGAATGGACCGGGTGTGCGCTCTGATTCTGTTCAGGATATCCGGAACGTGATCGTTCAGATAGAAGTGACCGCCCGGGAAGACGGCCAGCTCGAAATCGCCGTCGGTGTGCTCGCGCCAGGCGTCTGCCTCCTGGACGGTCACCTTCGGGTCACGGTCACTGACGAGCGCGACGATGGGACAGCTCAGCCGCGGACCCGGCCGGTGGGCATAGGTCTCCGCGGCGGTGTAGTCGCCGCGGATCGCCGGCAGGACCATGCGCAGCACGTCCTCGTCGTCGAGCAGGCCGGCGTCGGTGCCGCCCAGTTCCTTCATGGCGGAGATCAGGCCGGCGTCGTCCCGCAGGTGGGTCCGCTCGAGCCGGCTCCGGTGCGGCGCGGGCCGGCCGGAGGCGAACAAGGCGGTCGGTTTGACGCCGGCACGTTCGAGCCGCACCGCCACCTCGTACCCGAGCGTGGCGCCGAGGCTGTGGCCGAACAGGGTGATCGGCCGGCCGGTCAGCGGCTCGATCGCCGCGACCAGCCGGTCGGCCAGCTCGTGGACCGAGCTGACGCACGGCTCCTTGAGCCGGTCCTGGCGGCCGGGGTACTGCACGGCCAGCACGTCGATCTCGGGCGACAGCGCCCGGGACACACCGAAGAAGTAGCTCGCGGAGCCGCCGGCGTGCGAGAGGCACAGCAACTGGGTCGCGGCGCCGTCAGCCGGGTGGAACCGCCGCACCCACAGGTCGGTGTCCGTCATCTCGTCTCTCCACGTGCTTGCTGGCCGAATGGATGGCACCACCGCCGACGCGCGGTCCCGCACCGGCGGTGGGCCCGCCTGTGTCAGGACGCGACGTGGACGTCGCTCGCCGGCGAGCGGCCGTCGCACCAGCTGATGGTAGTGGGCGCGACAGCGGCGATACCGCCGTTGGTCCAGCTGTCCAGGACGTCGATGCTGATGTTGCCGTGGGACGAGGCCTCGGCACCGTTGAAAAAGAGGGAGGAGAGAATCTCGCGGGTGGTGGTAGTCATTGGAGACTCCTTGGTGAGTTCGCTTGCGATGGTGGGGAGCAAACGTTCGTCTCAAATCTGCGCTTCCGGGGGCCATGGCGACAAGGTCCCCACTCACCGTTCCCCGAGGGTTCTCTCATTCGCGGTCCGTGAATAGTTCACACTCACGTTCCGTAGCCAGCCGACCACGTCGCGTGTCCATCATGCTGGTGAATGCCGCCGTCGGCACCCGACTCCCCTCGCCGGGGCGGCCCGGACAACCTGCCGCGCGCCCGTCGTCCATTGTTCCCGATGCCGCTCGTGAATCGCTCATTCCGCCGGTATGAATTGTGTCGCGATACGCGAAAGTTACTCGGAAATGACTCGGGATGGGACTATTAATAGGGCCGACACCGCGGCTCGGACGCATTTCCAGACTCGGAGTGATACCCATGAAGTTTTCTGTTCTTGGGAGTATCGAGGTCATCGCAGGGGACACCCGGCTCGAGCTGGGTGGCGTCAAGCAGCGGGCGATTCTCGGCTACCTCGTGCTCCACGCCAACAAGGTGGTACCCACCAGCCAGATCCTCGAGGCGATGTGGGACGGCATCCCGCCGCCCACCGCCCGCAAGATGGTCCAGAACGCCGTGTCCGGGATCCGCCGGATCCTCGCCGGCAGCGGCGATGCCACCGACGACGCGGCAGGCGCGCCGTCGCTGCGCACGCACCCGCCGGGCTACCAGCTGCGGACGAGCACCGAGGACGTCGACCTGTACCAGTTCCGCCGGCTCGCGCGGGAGGGCCGCCAGGAGATCGCCGACGGCGCGCCGGAGCGCGGCGTCGAGCTGCTGCGCGAGGCGCTGGCGCTGTGGCGCGGGCGGGCCCTCGCCGACCTGGTCGAGGCCGGCATCGACTGGTCCGAGCTCGCGGCCGTCGAGGACGAGCGACTGTCCACCTTGGAGGATCGGCTCGACGCGGAGCTGGCCTGCGGGCGGCACCGGGAGATCACGCCCGAGCTCGAGGTGCTCACCGGGACCGAGCCGCTGCGGGAGCGGCTGTGCCAGCAGTTCATGCTCGCGCTGTACCGCTCCGGCCGCCAAGCTGACGCGCTGCGGGTCTACCGCCGCACCCGCGAGGCCCTCGTCAACAGCCTCGGGCTCGAGCCGGGCCGCGGGCTCCAGGAGCTCCAGCAGCGGATTCTCGAGCACGACGCGACGATCCAGGTCTCGGTCGTCGCCGGTCACTGACGCCGCGGCGCGGTGCCCGCGGGGCCCGCACCAGCGTGGCGCTGCTCGCCGGTTACCCGGCGGTGGACCACCCGAGGGCAGCATGGGCATGCCTGGTCGGCCACACCCGGTTCCATATCGGTCGTCGTTCCCCAAGAGGTGCTTACAACATGCCGCGTACCGACCTGCTCCGGCCGTTACCCGAGCTGCTTCGCTCCAACGCCCGCCGGTTCGCCGCGCGGGTCGCGTTCGCCGACGCCCGGCGCAGCGTGACCCACGCCGGGCTCGCCGAACGGACCGCACGGATCGCGGGGCACCTCGCGGATCTCGGGGTGTGGCCGTCCGACCGCGTCGCCGTCTTCCTCGACGGCGTGACCGCGGTGGAGAGCATCCTGGCGATCACCAGGGCCGGCGCGGTCGCGGTGCCGCTCGACCCGGCGCTCGACGCCGCCGAGCTGGCCCGCCTGGTCGAGGACAGCGGCGCCGACACGGTGATCACCGACGCCGCCCGCCTCCCGCTGGTCACCGGGCTCGAGCCGGCGCCGCTCAACGTCATCGTCAGCGGCCCCGCGGGCGACGTCGACGCCGTGTCGTTCGAGGAGCTGGCGACGACCGAGCCGGGCGCACCGGCCAGGGACGACCTCGGCCTGGACGAGCTGGCCTTCCTGGTCTACACGGCGGGCACGACCGGCCCGCGCAAGGGCGTCCTGTCCACCCAGCGCAACGCGCTGTGGTCGGCCGCCGCCGCGTACGCGCCGGTCCTGGGACTGTCCGATGCGGACCGTCTACTGTGGCCACTCGCGGTGCACGACGGGCTCGCGCACCACCTCTGCGTCCTGGCCGCGACCGCGGTCGGCGCCTCCGTGCGGCTCGCCGGCAACCTGTCGGCGGACCGGCTGCGGGCGGTGCTCGCCGACGAGCGGAGCACGATCGTCGCCGGGACCCCCGCGGTCCTCGGCACGCTGCTGGCCGCCGACGCCCCCGACCTGCGCGCCGGGCTCGCCGTCGGCGCGGCATCCGACGCGGCCCTGCGGGAGTCGTTCGCGGACGCGTTCTCCGCCCCGCTGCTGGACGTCTACGTGACCACGGAGACCTGCGGCCCGGTCGCGATGAGCTGGCCCCGCGGCGGCCGTGACCACAACCATGACCACGACCACGACCATGACCTGCGCTGCCTGCCCGTGCCGGGGTTGAGCGTGCGCATCGTCGACCCGCTGACCGGCACCGACATGGGCACCGGCCAGGAGGGCGAGCTGTGGGTCAGCGGGCCCAACGTGATGGCCGGCGGCTACCACAACCTCCCCGACACGACCGCCTCCGTGCTGCGCAACGGCTGGTACCGCACCGGTGACCTGGCCCGCCGCGACGAGTCCGGCTACCTCACGGTCACCGGCCGGCTCGCCGACGTCATCGTGGTCGGCGACGAGCAGGTGCGCCCGGAGCGGGTCGAGGCGGTGCTGCGCGCGGTCGACGGGGTGCTCGACGCCGCGGTCGCCGGCCGGCCCGACGACGAGCTCGGCGCGACCGCCGTCGCGTTCGTGGTGGCCCCCGACGCCGAGCCGGCGACCCTGCTGGCCGCCTGCCGGGAACGGCTGGGCGCGGCCGCGGTGCCGGTCGAGGTGTACGCGGTGCCCGCGATCCCGCGCACGGCGGCCGGGGCGGTCATCCGGCACCGGCTGCTCGACGCGCCGGCCCGGCTGCTCGCGACCGCCGCCACCGTCCACGACGAACTGTTCGAGCTGGGCTGGGAGCCGGTGCCGCACTCGGTCGACGGCGAGCCGGGCGACTGGGTCCTCGTCGGCCCCGGCGCATCGGGGACCGACCTAAAGTCCTTTGTGGACGTATATCCCGACCTGGCCGCGCTGCTCGCCGCCGTCGGCGACGGCAGGCCCGCCCCGGACGTCGCCTGCGTCGGACTCGACACCACGGGCGCGCTGCCCGAGCAGCTGACCTCCTGCCTCGCCGACGAGCGGCTCGCGGTCACCCGGCTGGTCCTGCTGACCAGGGGCGCCGTCCACGCCGGCGGCTACGCACCCGAGCCGGCACTGGGCGCCGCGTGGGCCCGCGCCCGGGAGCTCCAGAAGCGGCAGCCCTGCCGGGTCGTCCTCGTCGACGCCGACGTGGTGACCGAACCCACCGTGCGCGGCGCCGTCGCGTCCGGGCACGCCGAGGTGGCCATCCGGTCGGAAACCCTGCTGCGGCCCCGGTTCACGGCCGTCCACACAGTACCTTCAGGCCCGGCTATCGGAGGCACGGTGGTGCTGGTCGGCGCGGAGCCCGACCCGGCGCTGGTGCGCCACCTGACGCGGGCGCACGGCGCGGTCGTCGTCACCGCCGCGGACGCCGAGGCGCTGGCCGCGACGTTCGACGAGCGCGACGACGTCACGGCCGTGGTGTGTGTCGAGCCGGCGCCGGACGTGGCGCAGGCGGCGCACGAGCGCACGCTCGGCGAGAACCTGGCCGCCTTCGTGCTGCTGTCCACAGGGGACAACCCGGCGACCGCGTTCGCCGACGCGCTGGCCCGCCACCGGCAGGTGCTCGACCTGCCGGCGGTGTCGGTGACGTGGGCGCGGGCGGGCTTCGCCGAGCTGGCGGCCGCGCGGCGCCCGGCCATGTTCGACGCGGCGGTGGCCGGCGGCTCGCCGTGCGTGGTCGCCGCGCGCCGGAGCCAGCCGGCCGACGGGCCGACGCACCCGGGCACCGAGGCCACGCTGGCCGCGCTGCGCGAGCGCGTGCTGGCCACGCCGGAGGCCGACCGCGCGCGGGTCGTGCTGGACCTGGTGCACGCCGAGACGGTCGCGGTCCTCGACGGCGACGCGCCGCCGTCGCTGGACGCCGAGACGCCGTTCCGGCAGCTGGGCTTCGACTCGCTGACCGCCGTGCAGTTGCGGGCCCGGCTCTCCGCGGCCACCGGCCTCGACCTGCCGGCCACCCTGATCTTCGACTACCCCACGCCGGACACGCTGGTCGAGCACCTGCTGCGGGAGCTGGGCGCGGGCGCGGCGACCGAGGCGGCGACCGTCACGTCGGTCGCGCCGCGGCTCGACGAGCCCATCGCGATCGTCGGGATGGGGTGCCGCTACCCCGGCGGCGTGACCTCGCCGGAGGACCTGTGGCGGCTCGTGGTCGACGGCGTGGACGCGGTGACCGAGTTCCCGACCAACCGCGGCTGGGACCTCACCGCGCTGTTCGACGGCGACGGCCCGGGCACGATCAGCGCGAACGCGGGCGGGTTCCTGCACGACGCCGCGGACTTCGACGCCGAGTTCTTCGGCATCAGCCCGCGCGAGGCGCTGGCCATGGACCCGCAGCAGCGGCTGCTGCTGGAGACCTCGTGGGAGGCGCTCGAGCGCGCCGGCATCGATCCGACCACGTTGCGGGGCAGCGACACCGGCGTGTTCGCCGGGCTGCCGGTGCAACACTACGGCCGCGGCGGGCACACCGAGGAGGACGGCGTCGACGGCTTCCTCATCACCGGCATCGCCAGCAGCGTCGCGTCCGGCCGGATCGCCTACGCGCTCGGGCTGGAAGGCCCGGCGATGACCGTCGACACGGCGTGCTCGTCCTCGCTGGTGGCGCTGCACCTCGCCGTGCAGGCGCTGCGCTCCGGCGAGTGCGCGATGGCGCTGGCCGGTGGCGTGACCGTGATGTCCGGACCGGAGACGTTCACCGAGTTCTCCCGGCAGAACGGCCTGTCCCCCGACGGCCGGTGCAAGGCGTTCGCCGAGTCCGCCGACGGCACCGGCTGGGCCGAGGGCGCCGGCATGCTGGTCGTGGAGCGGCTGTCCGACGCGCGACGCAACGGGCACCCGGTGCTGGCCGTCCTGCGCGGCACCGCGATCAACCAGGACGGCGCGTCCAACGGGCTCACCGCCCCCAACGGTCCTTCCCAGCAGCGGGTCATCCGGCAGGCACTGGCCAACGCCGGGCTCACCGCGTCCGATGTGGACGCCGTGGAGGCACACGGCACCGGCACGATGCTGGGTGACCCCATCGAGGCGCAGGCCCTGCTCGCGACCTACGGGCAGGAGCGCGACCGTCCACTGTGGCTCGGCTCGCTGAAGTCCAACATCGGCCACGCCCAGGCCGCCGCCGGCGTCGGCGGCGTCATCAAGATGGTGGCGGCGCTGCGCAACGAGCTGCTGCCGCGGACCCTGCACGTCGACGAGCCGACCACGAAGGTGAACTGGTCGGCCGGCGCGATGACCCTGCTGACGGAGCCGGCCGCGTGGCCGGCCGGCGAGCGGACCCGCCGCGCGGGCGTGTCGTCGTTCGGGATGAGCGGCACCAACGCACACGTGATCATCGAGGAAGCTCCTGCCAGCGTGCCGGCCGCGCCCGCCGCCGAGCCCGCGGTAGTCCCCTGGGTGCTGTCCGGCAAGACCGAGCAGGCGTTGCGCGACCAGGCCGCCCGGCTGCGGTCCTTTGTGGAGATCCGGCCGGAGCTGCGGCCAGCGGAGGTCGGCCGGTCGCTGCTGGAGACCCGGGCGCTCTTCGACCACCGGGCCGTGGTGACGGGCGCGGACCGCGACGAGCTGCTGGCGGCGCTCGCCACCATCGACGGCGCGGTCACCGCGTCCGACGGCCGGCTCGCGTTCCTGTGCACGGGCCAGGGTTCGCAGCGGCTGGGCATGGGCGCCCGGCTCGCGGCCGCCTTCCCGGTGTTCGCGGCCGCCTTCGCCGAGGTGTGCGCGGCGCTGGACCCGCACCTGGCGCGCCCCCTGGCCGAGGTGCTGGACACGGAAGCCTTGCACGACACCGAGTTCACCCAGCCGGCCCTGTTCGCCGTCGAGGTCGCCCTGTTCCGCCTCCTGGCGTCCTGGGGCGTGCGCCCCGACTTCGTGGCCGGCCACTCGATCGGCGAGCTGGCCGCCGCACACGTCGCCGGCGTCTGGTCCCTCGACGACGCGGCGACGCTCGTGGCCGCGCGCGGCCGGCTGATGCAGGCGCTGCCCCGCGGTGGGGCGATGGTCGCCGTCCAGGCCACCGAGGACGAGGTCACCCCGCTGCTGTCCGACACCGTGGCCATCGCCGCGGTCAACGGACCCACCTCGATCGTCATCTCCGGCGCGGAGGACGCGACCCTCGCGGTCGCCGACGAGCTGCGTGCGCGGGGCAGGAAAGTCAAGCGGCTCACCGTGTCCCACGCCTTCCACTCGCCGCTCATGGACCCCATGCTCGACGAGTTCCGGGCGGTCGCCGAGGCGGTCACGCACCACCCACCGGCCATCCCGCTGATCTCCACGGTCACCGGGCAGCTCGCCGACCTCACCCCCGGCTACTGGGTGAACCAGGTCCGCAACGCCGTCCGGTTCGCCGACGCGGTCACCACCCTCACCGCCCGAGGTGTGCGGACGTTCGTGGAGCTCGGCCCGGACGCGGTGCTGTCCGCGATGGCACCGGACGACGCGACCGTCGTCCCGCTGCTGCGCGCGAACCGCGACGAGGCGCGGACCGCCGCCCAGGCCTTCGGCCGGCTGGCCGCCGCAGGCTCCACTGTGGACACGTCGGCGTTCTTCGCCGGCGCCGGGCTGGTCGAGCTGCCCACCTACGCCTTCCAGCGGCGGTCGTACTGGCTGCGTCCGGCCGACGCCGGTGACCTGAGCGCGGCGGGTCTCACCTCGACCGGCCACCCGCTGCTCGGGGCGATGCTGGGGGTCGCCGACTCCGACCGGCTCGTGCTGACCTGGCGGCTGTCGCTGCAGGCACAGCCGTGGCTCGCCGACCACGCCGTGCTCGACACGGTGCTGATGCCCGGCACCGCGTTCGTCGAGCTGGCCGGCCGCGCGGCCGAGTACACCGGCGACTCCACCATCGAGGAGCTGACGCTGCGGGCCCCGCTGGCGCTCACCGGCGAGCACGCGGTGGACCTGCAGGTGTGGACCGGGCGGCCCGACGACCAGGGCCGGCGCACGGTCGAGGTGTACTCCCGGCCGGCGGACGCCGACGGCGAGTGGACCTGCCACGCGGCCGGCATGCTGGCCGACGACCCGGCCGTGCCTTCGTCCATTCAGGACAGCGAGTGGCCGCCGGCCGGTGCGGAACCCGCCGCGGTGGGCGACTTCTACGACTGGCTGCTGGCCCGCGGCTTCTCCTACGGCCCGGCGTTCCAGGGCGTGCAGGACATCTGGCGCCGGGGTGCGGAGCTGTTCGCCCTGGTGACCTTGCGCGAGGAGGAGCAGGCCGGCGCCGCGCGGTTCGGCGTGCACCCGGCGCTGCTCGACGCGGCGATGCACCCGATGGTGCTGCACCTCGACGCCGGGGCGGAGCAGGGCCAGGCGTGGTTGCCGTTCTCCTGGCGCGGCGTGCGGCTGCACCGGACCGGGGCCACCACCCTGCGGGTGCACCTCACCCCCGACGGCACGAGCTCGGTCCGGGTCAGCGCGTCGGACGGCGAGGGCAACCCGGTGCTCGACGCCGAGTCGGTCGCGGTGCGACCGGTCTCGACGGACCAGCTCGGCGGCGCCGGCACGCCGGCTGCCGCGCTGTACACCACGGACTGGGTCACCGTGCCCACGCCGACCGACCGGGACATCACGGGCACCGACGTGTTCACGGTGGAGCCTGGTGACACGGCCGAGGCGGTGCGGGCGTCCGTGCACCGCACGCTCGCCGCGCTGCAGGAGTCGCTCACCGGCGCCGACCGCCTGGCCGTGGTCACCCGGCGCGGGGACCTCGCGGGGGCGGCGGTGTGGGGTCTGGTCCGCTCCGCGCAGACCGAGCACCCGGACCGGTTCACGCTCGTGGAGACCGACGGTGACGATCTCGTCGACGCGGCGATCGCGTCCGGCGAAGCCCAGGTCGCGATCCGCGGCGACGCACTGGCGGTGCCGCGGCTCACCAGGCACGAACCGTCTACTTCGGACCGCCGGCTGTTCGACCCGGCCGGCACCGTGCTGATCACCGGCGGCACCGGCACGCTCAGCGCCGCCCTCGCCCGCCACCTCATCGCCGAACACGGCGCGCGGCACCTGGTGCTCACCTCCCGCCGCGGCCCCCAAGCCCCTGGTGCCACCGAACTGCAGACGGAGCTGACCGAACTCGGTGCACAGGTGGAGATCGCCGCCTGCGACGCCGCCGACCGCGACGCGCTGGCCGAGCTGCTCGCGACGATCCCGGACCTGACCGGCGTGATCCACGCGGCCGGCGTGCTCGACGACGGCATCCTCGAGTCGCTCACCGAGGAGCGGGTCGACGCCGTGCTGCGGCCCAAGGTCGACGCCGCACTGAACCTGCACGAGCTGGCCGGCAGCGTCGACACCGTCGAGCTGTTCGTCCTCTTCTCCTCCGTCGCGAGCATCCTCGGCACCGCGGGCCAGGCCAACTACGCGGCCGCCAACAGCTTCCTCGACGGCCTCGCCGCGCACCGGCACGCCCAGGGCCGGCCGGCGACCGCGCTGTCGTGGGGCCTGTGGGCGCAGGACAGCGCGATGACGAAGAACCTCACCGAGGCCGACCGCGCCCGCCTCAACCGCAGCGGCGTCCTCCCCCACACCGTCACCGACGGGCTCGCCCTCTTCGACATCGCCTGCCGCACGAGCGAGCCGCACCTCGTCCCGGTCACGCTGGACCAGGCCGCCCTGCGCACCGCGACGAACGCGCCGCCGCCACTGCACGGGCTGGCGAGGACCCCGCGCAAGCGGGCCACGACCAGCCGGCCCACCGCGTCCGCGCTGGCGGGCCGGCTCGCCGGCCGGCCGGCGGACGAGCGGCGCCAGCACCTGCTGGAGATCGTGCGCGCGCAGGTCGCGGCCGTGCTCGCGCTGCCGGACCCGGACGCGGTGACCGCGACCAACGCGTTCAAGCAGCTGGGCTTCGACTCGCTGACCGCGGTCGAGCTGCGCAACCGGCTCAACACCGCCACCGGCCTGCGGCTGCCCGCCACGCTCACGTTCGACTACCCCACCCCGGACGCACTCGTCGCGTACCTGCTCACCGAGCTGGGTGACCAGCAGGAGGAGGAGACCCGCCCGGTCGTCACCGCGGCGCGGCCGGCCGACGAGCCGATCGCGATCGTGGGCATGGCCTGCCGTTACCCGGGCGGGGTGTCCACACCGGACGAGCTGTGGCAGATGCTGTCGGCGGGGGTCGACGGGGTGACCGGGTTCCCGACCGACCGCGGCTGGAACCTCGGCACGCTGTTCGACCCGGACCCCGACACCCCGGGCACGAGCTACGTCAGCCAGGGCGGGTTCCTGTTGGACGCCGCCGAGTTCGACGCGGAGTTCTTCGGGATCAGCCCGCGCGAGGCGCTGGCGATGGACCCGCAGCAGCGGGTGTTCCTCGAGACCTGCTGGGAGTCGCTGGAGAGCGCCGGCCTGGACCCGGCCACGCTGCGCGGCTCGGCCACCGGCGTGTTCACCGGCCTGATGACGCACGACTACGCCGCCCGCTCGAGCGCGGTGCCCGACGGGGTCGAAGGTTTCTGGGGCACCGGCACCGCCGGCAGCGTCGCCTCCGGCCGGGTCGCCTACACGCTCGGCTTCGAGGGCCCCGCGGTGACGATCGACACCGCGTGCTCGTCGTCGCTGGTGTCGCTGCACCTCGCGGCGCAGGCGCTGCGGTCCGGCGAGTGCTCGCTCGCCCTCGCCGGCGGGGTCACCGTGATGGCCACGCCGGGGCTGTACGTCGAGTTCTCGCGGCAGCGCGGGCTCGCCAAGGACGGCCGGTGCAAGGCGTTCTCGGCGTCGGCCGACGGCACCGCGTGGGCCGAGGGGGTCGGCGTGCTGGTCGTGGAGCGGCTGTCGGACGCGCGGCGCAACGGGCACCCGGTGCTCGCGCTCCTGCGTGGCTCCGCGGTCAACCAGGACGGCGCGTCCAACGGGCTCACCGCCCCCAACGGCCCCTCCCAGCAGCGGGTGATCCGCACGGCGCTCGGCAGCTCCGGGCTCACTCCGTCCGATGTGGACGCCGTGGAGGCGCACGGCACCGGCACCACGCTGGGCGACCCCATCGAGGCGCAGGCCCTGCTCGCCACCTACGGCCAGGACCGCGACCGCCCGCTGTGGCTCGGCTCGCTGAAGTCCAACATCGGCCACACCCAGGCCGCCGCCGGCGTCGGCGGGGTCATCAAGATGGTGCTGGCCATGCGGCACGGCGTGCTGCCCAGGACGCTGCACATCGACGAGCCGAGCCCGAAGGTGGACTGGTCGGCCGGCGCGGTCGAGCTACTCACCGAGCCCGTCCCGTGGGAGCCGAACGGCCGCCCGCGCCGGGCCGGGGTGTCGTCGTTCGGGGTGAGCGGCACCAACGCACACGTGATCATCGAGGAGGCCCCGGCCACTCCGGCTCCGGAGCCCGCCGCCGAACCCGCGGTGGTGCCGTGGGTGCTCTCGGCCAGGTCCGAGCAGGCGCTGCGGGACCAGGCCACCCGGCTGAAGTCCTTTGTGGAGAGCCAGCCGGAGCTGCGGCCGGTGGACGTCGGCCGTTCGCTGGCGACCGCGCGGGTCGGGTTCGACCACCGCGCGGTCGTCTCCGGCGCCGAGCGCGACGAACTG
>NZ_DASWSJ010000095.1:0-44184 GCF_036402745.1 Actinophytocola sp.
CGCCGAAGGGTCCCCGCCCTGCGCCGAGATCATCGCGCACCACGTCTCGTACGCCTGGCCCGACGCCAGGACCGCGGCCGGGTCCGCCGAGACCCCCGCCAGCGACAGCATCTCCGACGCCAGCGCGACAGTCAGCGCGACGACATCGGCCGGCCCGCCGCCCTGCAGGACCTCGACCGACTCCGCCACCTCGACGGCGTTCCCGACCGCCCGGCCCAGCGGTGCCGACATGTCCGTGATCAGCGCCGACACCCGCTGCCCGTGCTCGACGCCGATCGCCACCATCGCGGCGGCGAGGGCCCGGCCCGACTCGAGATCCGGCATGAACGCGCCCGAGCCGACCTTGACGTCGAGCACGAGCGCGCCGGCGCCCTCGGCGATCTTCTTCGACATGATCGACGACGCGATCAGGGGCAGGGACTCCACCGTCGCCGTGACGTCGCGGAGCGCGTACAGCTTCCGGTCCGCGGGCGCGAGCCCCTCGGTCGGCGCGCAGATCACCGCGCCCACCGACGCGAGCTGCGACCGGATCTCGTCGGACGACAACGAAGCACGCCACCCGGGGATCGACTCCAGCTTGTCCAGCGTGCCGCCGGTGTGGCCGAGGCCGCGGCCGGACAGCTGCGGCACGGCCGCCCCGCACGCGGCCACCAGCGGCGCCAGCGGCAGGGTGATCTTGTCGCCGACGCCACCCGTCGAATGCTTGTCGACCGTGGGGCGGCCCGACGGCCAGGAGAGCCGCTCGCCCGAGTCGATCATCGCGCGGGTCCAGCGGGCGGTCTCCGCGGACGTCATGCCGCGCAGGAAGATCGCCATCGCGAGCGCCGACATCTGCTCGTCCGCGACGTCGCCGCGGGTGTAGGCGTCGACCACCCAGTCGATCTGCTCGTCGGACAGCCGGCCGCCGTCGCGCTTGGTGCGGATGACGTCGACGGCCGAAAACGCGGGAACAGGCGTCACGGCAGGTCTTCCGGGCCGAACGCGTGCGGCAGCAGGTCCCGCATGACCATGGGACCGGCCGGCGTGTCCAGCAGGCACTCCGGGCCGCCGAACTCGTAGAGGATCTGCCGGCACCGCCCGCACGGCATCAGCAGCTCACCCGCGCCGCTGCGGCACGCGACCGCGGTGAGCCGGCCACCGCCGGTGAGCCGCAGCTGACCCGCCATCGTGCACTCGGCGCAGAGCCCCAGCCCGTACGACGCGTTCTCCACGTTGCAGCCGACGACGAGCCGGCCGTCGTCGACCAGCGCGGCCGCGCCCACCCGCAGCCCGGAGTACGGGCAGTAGGCCTGTGCGGCCGCACCGATCGCGGCCTCGCGGAGCTTGTCCCAGTCCACCGTGTCGTCCACAGTGGAGAGGCTAGTCGCCCTCACCACGCCGGTAGGGCATCCCGTCCGCGGCCGGCGGGCGCAGCCGCTGCGCGGCCAGGGCCAGCACCACCAGCGTGATGATGTGCGGCGTGTACGGCAGGAACTCCGTCGGCAGCTCGTCGGTGGCGTAGTACAGCGCGTACACCGCGACCGCGCCGACCGCGGCCAGCGCGGCCACCGTCCAGCGCCGCCGGACCAGCTGCCAGATCACCAGCACCCCGGCCGCGATCACCGCCGCGTACAGCAACGCGTGCACGGTCTGCGGCCCCGACGACAGGCGCAGCCCGTCCGCGTAGCCGAACAGGCCGGCGCCGGCGAGCGTGCCGCCCGGCCGCCAGTTGCCGAAGATCATCGCGGCGAGGCCGATGAACCCGCGGTTCGCGGTCTGCCCCTCGGAGTAGATGGCCGGGCTGGAGCCGAGCACGAGCGCGGCGCCGCCGATGCCGGCGAGCGCGCCGGACACCACCACGGCGACGTACTTGTGCAGGTAGACGTTGACGCCCAGCGACTCCGCGGCCACCGGGTTCTCCCCGCACGAGCGCAGCCGCAGGCCGAACCGGGTGTGCCAGAGCACGAAGTACGTCGCGATCACCAGCAGGATCGCCAGGATCAGCACCGGCGACACCCGCGTCACCAGGCCGCGCACCAGCCCGGCCACGTCCGAGATCACCGCGCGCTGCTGGTTCTCCAGGTCGCCCAGCCAGTCGGCGAGCGGCTGCGCGGAGAACGTGTCGAACCGCTGGATCGGCGGCGAGTCCCGCGGGTTGCTCGACAGCGGCTCGAAGATCAGCGTCGACAGGTACTTCGTGACGCCGGCGCCGAGCAGGTTGATCGCGACGCCGGACACGATGTGGTTGACGCCGAAGGTGACCGTGGCGACCGCGTGCAGCAGGCCGCCGAGCGCGCCGAGGACCGCGCCGCACAGCACCGCGACCCACGGGCCGCCGTGCAGGCCGCCCCACGCCGCACCCCAGGTGCCGAGGATCATCATGCCCTCGAGCCCGATGTTGATCATGCCCGAGCGCTCGGCCCAGATGCCGCCGAGACCACACAGCAGGATCGGCAGCCCGAGGGTCACCGTGTTCTGCATCGTCGAGGACGAGGTCAGCGCGGGCTCGTTGGTGAGGTAGGACGTGGTGGTGAGCACGCCGACCACACCCACGACGCCGATCGCGAAGATCGCCCAGCCGGGCAGCACCCGCCGGCGCGGCGCCGCCGGCATCGTCATGCCGGCCGCACCCGGCGCGCCCGGCAAGCCAGGCTGCACGTCGACCATGCTCATGACGACCCCTCGCAGGCTCCGTGTCGCCGCTCGCGGTCGCCCTGTATCAACGATTCACTCGCAAGCTCGCCCTGTGACACTGATTCGCTCGCAAGCTCGCCCTGTATCAATGATTCACTCGCAAGCTCGCTCATTTGGCACCCTCCGCCTCGACGGGCCCGACGGGCTCGGCCGTGCCCAAGGCCCGGCCCACTCTGCGCTGCTCGGCGGCGAGCTCGACGCGTTTGACGATCTCGTAGGCGACCACGACCGACAGCACGATCGAGCCCTGCATGATCGTCGCGATCTCGCGGGGCACGCCGACGTTGTCCAGCGCCACCTTGGCCTTCTCGAGGAACGCCCACAGCAGCGAGCCGAACGCGATGCCGACCGGGTGGTTGCGGCCCAGCAGCGCGATGCCCAGGCCCGCGAACCCGTAGCCCGAGGCGAAGTTCAGCGTGTACGCGTGGTCACGGCCGAGGATCTCCGGCATGCCGACCAGGCCCGCGACCGCGCCGGAGGCCAGCAGCGACACCACGATCATCTTCTTGGCGTTCACCCCGCCGGCCGACGCCGCGGTCGGCGACAGGCCCGAGGCCCTGAGCTCGAAGCCGAACCGGGTCCGGTCCATCACGACGCCGTACACGGCCGCGGCCACGACGGCCAGCACGACCAGGCCGAACACCGTGCCCCGGTCGCCGAAGGAGATGCCGGGCACCTGGCCGGACGCGGGGATCGGCTCGGTGGAGACGTTGTTGCCGATCAGGATGCCGAACTGGTCCCGCCGGATGAGGTAGGCGGCGAGCCCGAACGCGATCGCGTTCATCATGATCGTGGAGAGCACCTCGTGCACCCCGCGGGTCACCTTGAGGATCGCCGGCAGCAGCGCCCACAGCGACCCGGCGATCATCGCGACGATCAGGATGACGATCCAGTGCAGCGGCGCCGGCAGCACGATCGCGCCGCCGACGATCGCCGCGACCAGCGCGCCGATCCGGTACTGGCCCTCGATGCCGATGTTCAGCAGATTCATCTGGAAGCCGATGGCGGCGGCGAGCGCGGCCAGCATGTAGATGGCCGTGCTGTTGACGATGTCGACCGCGACCTGGCCCTCGCCGACCTGGCCGATCATCACGCCGAGCGCCTCGAGCGGGTTGGCCCCGGAGATCAGCAGCACGACCGCGCACAGCAGCGCCGAGAACGCGATCGCGAGCGCCGGTGCCAGCAGCGACGAGCGCAGCTTCGCCGTCATGACGCCGCCTCCGCGGAGATGAGTACGTCGGCGGTCACAGCTTCTCTCCTTCGGTGGAGGAACCGACGGCCGCGCCACCGGGTGCGACCGGGTCGGCGGTGGGGTCGGTGACGAGCTGGCCCTCGGCGTCGACCTCGCCGGCGCCGGTCATCGCGGAGCCGAGGTCCTCGGGTGTCACGGTGGCCGGGTCGGCGTCGGCGACGAACCTGCCGCGCAGCATGACCTTGATGGAGTCGGACAGGCCGATCAGCTCGTCGAGGTCGGCGGAGACCAGCAGCACCGCGAGCCCGTTGGCGCGCGCGTCGCGGATGTGGTCCCAGATCGCGGCCTGCGCGCCGACGTCGACGCCGCGGGTCGGGTGCGAGGCGATCAGCAGCACCGGGTCGCCGGAGAGCTCCCGGCCGACCACGAGCTTCTGCTGGTTGCCGCCGGACAACGACGCGGCGGCGACCTCGATGCCGGGGGTGCGCACGTCGAAGGCCTCGACGATGCGCCGGGTGTCGGCCCGCGCGCCGGCGAGGTCGAGCAGCATGCCGTTCGCGACCGGGGGTCTGGTCTGGTGGCCGAGGATCCGGTTGGCCCACAGCGGCTGGGTGAGCAGCAGCCCGTGCCGGGTGCGGTCCTCGGGGATGTAGCCGATGCCGGCCTCGCGCCGGGCGAGCGTGCCGGACCTGGTCAGGTCGCGGCCGTCGAGGAAGATCTTGCCGGCGGCCGCCTTGCGCATGCCCATGATCGTCTCGACCAGCTCGGTCTGCCCGTTGCCCTCGACCCCCGCGATGCCCAGCACCTCGCCGGAGCGGACCACGACGTCGAGCGACTCGAGCAGCGCCCGGCCGTCCGGCGCACGCAGGGTGAGGCCCTCGATCAGCAGGACCTCCTTGTCGGTGACCGTGGAGGTGCGGGTCTCCGGGCTGGGCAGCTCGCTGCCGACCATCATCTCGGCGAGCTGGCGGGAGGTGACCGTGGCCGGGTCGACGGTGCCGACGGTGGTGCCGCGGCGCATCACCGTGACGGTGTCGGCGATCGCGCGCACCTCGTCGAGCTTGTGCGAGATGAACAGGAACGTGTAGCCGTCGTCGCGCATGGTGCGCAGGGTGTCGAACAGCTCGTCGACCTCCTGCGGGACGAGCACCGCGGTGGGCTCGTCGAGGATGACGATGCGCGCGCCGCGGTAGAGGACCTTGAGAATCTCCACCCGCTGCCGGTCGGCGACGCCGAGCCGCTCGACCAGCGTGTCCGGGTCGACGTCGAGGCCCGTGGCGCCCGCGAGCTCGCGGACCCGGGCTCTGGCCTTGCGACCGATGCCGTACATGGCCTCCGCGCCGAGGACCACGTTCTCCAGCACGGTGAGGTTGTCGGCGAGCATGAAGTGCTGGTGCACCATGCCGATGCCGGCCTTGATCGCGTCTGCGGGCGACTTGAAGCGCACGAGCTCGCCGTTGACCCCGATGGTGCCCTCGTCGGGGGCCTGCATCCCGTAGAGGATCTTCATCAGGGTGGACTTGCCGGCGCCGTTCTCCCCGCAGAGCGCGTGCACCTCGCCGGCGCGCACGGTCAGGTGCACGTCGCTGTTGGCGACCACGCCGGGGAACCGCTTGGTGATGCCGCTCAGCTCGACCGCGGGTGGCGCGCCTGGATCGCTGCCGGTCATCGAAGACACCCCTTCTCACGTCAAAGACCCGTGGGTGTGCGGCTGTCCCGCCGCACACCCACGGGCGTCACGCTGACCGGTCAGCTGCCGTTCGGCGTGTCCGAGACCTTGATGTCCCCGTTGATGATCTGCTGCTTGTACGACTCGACCCACTCCTTGGTGGTGGCGTCGATCTTGCCGCCGGAGGTGGAGTAGCCGACGCCGTCCACCTTCAGGTCGAAGACCTTCGGCAGGTTGGCGAGATCGTTGCCGGCCACCGCGGCGATGTAGTCGTACACCGCGACGTCCACCCGCTTGAGCATGGACGAGATGATCACGTCCTTGTACTCGGCGACGGTCTTCTGGTTGTACTGGTCCGAGTCGACGCCGATGGCCATCACGTTGGCCTCCTTGGCCGCGGCGAACACGCCCTTACCGGACGCGCCGGCGGCGTGGTAGACGACGTCGGCACCCTGGTCGATCAGGCCCTTCGCGGCCACCTGGCCCTTGGGGGCGTCGGTGAAGCCGGTGAGGTCGCCGGCCTCGGTGATGTACTTGGTGACCACCTTGGCGTCCGGCGCGACGGTCTTGACGCCCTGCTCGAAGCCGGCCTGGAACTTCTGGATCAGCGGCACGTTGACGCCGCCGACGAAGCCGATGGTGCAGCTCTTGCTCTTGAGCGCGGCGATGACGCCGACCAGGAACGAGCCCTCGTGCTCGGCGAAGCCCAGGAAGGTGACGTTCTTCGGGGCGTCGGGGATGAAGCCGTCCACCACGGCGAACTGGGTGTTCGGGAACTGCGGCGCGATGGCCGCGGTCGCCTCGGAGTACGCGAAGCCGACGCTGACGACCGGGTTACGGCCCTCGGACGCGAGCTGGCGGAGCCGGGTCTGCTTGGAGTCCTCGCTCTCCTGGTCGGTGGCGGTGAGCTCCTTGGTGTTCTCCTTCTTCACGCCCATGTCGGCGATGGCCTTGTCGAGGCCGGCCGCAGCCGAGTCGTTGAACGAAGCGTCGCCGCGACCGCCGATGTCGAAGGCGAGCCCGACCTTGAGCTTGCTGCCGTCGATCGTCGCGCCGGTGGCACTGGAGGTCGAACCCCCCGTCGCGGCGGCCGGCTTGTCCACAGTCTGGCAACCCTGGGCGGCGCCGTTCCCGCCCGAGTTGTTCGAGGATCCCGAATCCTTCGCACACCCGACCACGGACAGCACGCTGGTCAGTGCGATCGCGGTGACCGCGACTCCCCGCTTGAAGCGCAAGGCTTTCTCCCTCCCGGCTTCTCACGCCCGGTACACACCGAACGCAAACTTATTCGCGAGACCGTACTCTGCGGCCCGGCCCGCGCTGCCGTCACGTAGACGCGCGTGACCCAATCGTTTTCGCGTTCGGCCCGAGGCACACGCAACGTGATCGTTCACGTGCGGTCAGCTGATCCGGTAGGGCCATTCGTCCTACTTGCCCGGAAGGCGGGCCGGCGGCGCGGGGTCAGACCTTCGGGCGCTCGTCGACCACGCGGAAGGTGAGGCCGGCCCGCTTGAGCCGGTCGATCAGCCGGTTGCCCATGGCGACCGCGGTGGTGACCTGGCCGGCGGTCTTCGGCAGGTCGTCGAAGGCCAGCGACAGCGCCGACTCGGCCAGCATCTTCGACGTCTCGCCGTAGCCGGGGTCGCCGCCGCTGACCTCGGTGAGCACCCGGCGGCCACCGCCCTCGGCGACGAAGCGGACGCGGAACCACGACTTCTCCCGCTGCTCGGCGGTGGGCCCGTCGCCGGACTCCATGCGGCCCAGCAGCCAGCGCCGGGCCGGCGGGAGCTGCGCCGCCAGCACCGCCGCGCCGACCCCGCCGACGATGGCGGCCGCGGCCGGGAGCGTGCGGACCGCGAGGTTGTGCCCGTAGGAGAAGTCGGGGCCGTAGCGGTCCAGCGCCCTGGCCGAGCGCAGCACCACCTGCGGGTCGATGACCGGCGCCGGCACCACCCACGAGCCGACGATCTCCTCGTGCCGGGGCAGGCCCTTGACGCCGTGCACCTTCCGGCCCTTGGGCCGGCCCTCGACCCGGCGGCGCTGGGCGGCGATCGAGGCCATCTTCCGGACGCGGGAGAACGCGGTGACCGCCGAGTGCATCGTGCCCGCGGACCAGGAGGCGGAGGCGGACACGTACCCCTGGACCGTGATCGGCACGTCCTCGGGCAGCTGCTGCACCGTGTAGTAGACGCCGAGGTCGGCGGGGATGGAGTCGAACCCGCAGCAGTGCACGAGCCGCGCCCCGGTGGCGACCGCCCTGGCGTGGTAGCCGAGGTACATCCGGTCGACGAACTCGGGCTCACCGGTGAGGTCGAGGTAGTCGGTGCCCTCCTCGGCGCACGCGGCGACGAGCGGCTCCCCGAAGGCGAGGTACGGGCCGACGGTGCTGACGACCACGCGGCTGCGGGCCGCGAGCGCACGCAGCGAGGTGGGGTCGGTGACGTCGGCGCGCAGCAGCTCCAGGCCGGCACAGGCCGGGTTGATCCCGGCGAGCCGGGAGCGCAGTGCCTCCAGCTTGGCCGTGCTGCGCCCGGCGACCGCCCAGCGGCAGCCGTTGGGCGCGTTGGCCGCGAGGTACTCGGCGGTCAACGCGCCCGTGAACCCCGTCGCGCCGAACAGAACCACGTCGAACTCGCGGCCCACTGACATCCCGCACTCCCTCCTCGCGGGCAGCCCTACCCACGGGTAGGCCCGACGATACCGAGCGTCAGGTCCAGAAGACCGCGAGCCCGACGTTGAGCACGACCAGCCCGCCGAGCGTCGGGGTGAGCCACTTGGGCGCGGGGACGCGGCGGATCACGTAGGTGAGCGCGAGGCCGGCGATCACCAGCAGCACCAGCAGCTTGATGCCCAGCTTGGCGTTGATGTAGTGGGCGTGGGTGAGCGGGGCCAGCAGCTGCAGCGCGAGCCCGGTGACCAGCTGCAGCGCGGCGCCGTGCAGCCACCCGACGTTCAGCGGCGAGCCGGGCTCCGCGCGCCGGGAGAGGAGGAACATGCCGACGAGGATGGCCATACCGAGCAGGTGCAGGAACACCAGCAGCAGCCGGACGAAGTCCACGAAGCGATCTCCTTGGATCGGCCAGGCCGGGTCAGCCCGAGGGTAGGAGCAGTTCTAGCAGGCGCACCACGACGATCACGCACCGCCGCAGGATCTCGCGCTACGGGCGGGAAAGGATCTTGTCCCGGGCCTCGGCGTAGCGCTCCCGCAGGCCGGGGGTCGGGTCGCCCTCCACGCGGTCCACCGAGCCCAGCCGCCAGCGCGGCGGGTTGTCCGTGCCGGTCAGCGCCCAGGCCGCCTGGCGGGCCGCGCCGTCGGCCACGTACTCGCCCGGTTCCGGGACCAGGACCGGGCGGCCGAGCACGGTCGGCGCGATGCGGCGTACCGCGGCCGAGCGGGCGCCGCCGCCGATGAGGAGGACGCGGTCGGTGCGCACGTCCTGGGCGACCAGCGCGTCGAGGGCGTCGGCCAGGCCGCAGAGCATCCCCTCGACCGCCGCGCGGGCCTGGTGGGCGGGGGTGGCGTTGGCCAGGCGCAGGCCGTGCAGCGCGCCGGTGGCCAGCGGCAGGTTCGGGGTGCGCTCGCCCTCGAGGTACGGGACGAGCACGAGGCCGTCGGCGCCCGGCGGCGCGGACAGGGCCAGCTCGGCGAACCGCTCGTGGTCCACGCCGAGCATGCGGGCCGACGCGTCGAGCACCCTGGCCGCGTTCAGCGTGCACACCAGCGGCAGGAACCGCCCGGTCGCGTCGGCGAACCCGGCGACGAGGCCCAGCGGATCCGCGCTCGGCTTGTCCGCCACCGCGAACGCCGTGCCGGACGTCCCGATCGACACGACCACGTCACCCGGCTCGGCGCCGACGCCGAGCGCGGCGGCCATGTTGTCCCCGGTCCCCGCGCCGATCACCGCGCCCGGCCGGCCCGAGCCCGGGCGGACGTCGCCGGCCGCGACCCGGCCCGCCGTGTCCGACGGGCCCAGCACGGTCGGCAGCACGACCTCCTTGCCGAGCGCCGTCGTGAGGAGATCCGTCCGGTACGCGCCGGTGGCCGCCGCGTAGTAGCCGGTGCCGGACGCGTCGCCGCGGTCGGTGGTGAGCGAGGCCAGGTCGCCGTCGCCGCGCAGGCGCCAGGTGAGGTAGTCGTGCGGCAGGCACACGGCCGCCGTCCGGGCCACCGACTCCGGCTCGTGCTCGGCGAGCCAGCGCAGCTTGGTGACGGTGACCGACGCGACCGGCACCACGCCGACCGCGTCCGCCCACGCCGCCGCCCCGCCCAGCTCGTCGATCAGCGCGACGGCCGCGTCCGCCGAGCGGGTGTCGTTCCACAGCAACGCAGGCCGGACCACCGAGCCGGTCTCGGACAGGCACACCATGCCGTGCTGCTGGCCGGCGACCGAGATGGCGGCGACGTCGTCGACGCCACCCGCCCGCTCGGCCGCCAGCCGCAGCGCGTTCCACCACGCCGCAGGGTCGACCTCGGTCCCCTCGGGATGCGGTGCCGACCCGCTGCGCACCAGCGCCCCGGTCTCCGCGTCACGCACCACGACCTTGCAGGACTGGGTCGACGAGTCGACACCGGCAACCAGCGGCATGGTCAGCACCTCCGTCAACCCGATCCTAGGACCCGCCCGCCGGATCACCAGTGATCCGCCGAACCCGGCCTAGAACCGCAGGTTGGCCAAGTAGTCGTATCCGGTCTTGGCACACTTGAGCGCGTCGACCGGTTGGTCGTTCTCCACGATGTACTCCTCGACCTCGAGCGGCCGGGTGGCCCGGAAGATCCGCCGGAAGTCGATGTCGCCCTCGCCCAGGTCGGCGAAGCCGCCGTCCGGCGCGCGGTCCTTCACGTGGAACTGCTTGACCCGCCCCGCGTTGGCGTAGAAGACCCGGACCGGGTCCTCGCCGCCGGTGACGACCCAGTACAGGTCCATCTCCAGGCTGACGTTGCGGCGCGAGGTGCCCCGGGTGATCACATCGTACGGGCGCACCCCGTCGATCGGCGCGAACTCGTGGTTGTGGTTGTGGTAGCCGAACCCGAGGCCCGCCCGCCGGTAGACCTGGCCGGCCGCGTCGAGGCGGGCGGTGAACGCCTCCCACTCCGCGATCGTGTCGAACTTCGCCCACGGCACGTCGATCCGCCGGTTGCCCAGGGTCTTCGCGTCCGCGACGGCCTGGTCGAGGTCACCGTCGATGCCGACGTGCGACGAGCTCGCCCTGAGGTGGTTGCGGTCGAGGAGCCCGCGGAACTCGGCGGCGCCGCGCCCGTAGGTGCCGGCGAGCTCCACCTTGCGGTAGCCGATGTCGGCCAGCGCCGACAGCGTGTCCTCCAGGTCGGTCTCCAGGATCGAGCGCAGGGTGTACAGCTGGATGCTGATCTTGTCCTTGGGCACCCGCAGCACCCGGTGGTCGCCACCGGCGCTCGCCACGCCCGGCAGCGCGCTCATCGCGCCCGCCGCGAACGCGACACCGGCTGCGCCTCGCAGCATCGCCCTTCTGGAAACGGCCATGACAGATCCCTCCGTTGGAATGTGTGCAGGGTCGGTTGGAACGTGTGCAGGGTCGACTCAGTCCTTTGTGGAGAAGGCGGCGTCGAACGCGGCCTCCGGCTTGTCGAAGAGGTGGTTGCGGATGAAGGTCACGGCCTCCTCGGCGCCGCGCAGCCGGTCCATGCCGGCGTCCTCCCACTCCACCGAGATCGGCCCGTCGTAGCCGATCGCGTTGAGCGCGCGGAACGACTCCTCCCACGGCACGTCGCCGTGCCCGGTGGAGACGAAGTCCCAGCCGCGGCGCGGGTCGGCCCACGCCAGGTGGCTGCCCATCCGCCCGTTGCGGCCGTCGAACCGCTTCTTCGTGTCCTTGCAGTCGACGTGGTAGATCCGGTCGGCGAAGTCGAGGATGAAGCCGACCGGGTCGAGGTCCTGCCAGATGAAGTGCGACGGGTCCCAGTTGAGGCCGAACGCCTCCCGGTCGTCCACCGCGGCGAGCGTCTTCTTGGTGGTCCAGTAGTCGTAGGCGATCTCCGACGGGTGCACCTCGTGCGCGAACCGCACGCCCACGGCGTCGAACACGTCGAGGATCGGGTTCCACCGGCGGGCGAAGTCGGCGTAGCCGTCGTCGATGACGTCCTGGGACACCGGCGGGAACATGGCCACGTACTTCCAGATCTTCGACCCGGTGAAGCCGACCACTGTGGACACCCCGAGCTTGGCGGCGGCCCGCGCGGTGTCCTTCATCTCCTCGGCCGCGCGCTGCCGCACACCCTCGGGCTCGCCGTCGCCCCAGATCCGGGCGGGGAGGATGTTCTTGTGCCGCTCGTCGATCGGGTCGTCGCACACGGCCTGGCCCACCAGGTGGTTGGAGATCGTCCACACCTTCAGGCCGTGCGAGGCCAGCTGCTCGAGCTTCTTCGAGACGTAGTCGTCCTCGTTGACCGCCCGGTCCACCTCGAAGTGATCGCCGGAACAGGCGATCTCCAGCCCGTCGTAACCCCACTGCGCGGCGAGCTTGCACACCTCCTCGAACGGGAGGTCGGCCCACTGGCCGGTGAACAACGTGACTGGTCGACTCATCGTCGGATTCCTTCCTGCGAAACGGACGGTAGGTCAATGCCCTGCAACCGCAACAGAAGATCACGGACATCGGTGGCGGCGAGCTTGCCGGCCGGCTCGGCCATCTCAGATCCATTGGGCACCGAGCACAGCAGCACCGGCCCGTCCTCGGCGCTCGCGGGGAGCCGGCCGTGCGAGCCGCGCACGTAGGAGGGGTCCAGCGGCACCACGTTCATCGCGTACCGCAGGCCCACCTTCTTGCGCACCAGGTTGAGCCCCGCCTTGGCCTTCACGAGCCTGTCGGCCGGGTTAAAGAACAGCTCGGCCGGGTCGTAGCCGGGCTTGCGGTGGATCTCCACGCCCCGCGCGAAGTCCGGCGCGCGCGCGTCGTCGAGCCAGTAGTAGTAGGTGAACCACGCGTCCGGCTCGGCGACCACGACCAGCTCACCCGCCCGCTCGTGGTCGATGCCGTAGCGGGCCTGCGCCTCCCGGCCGAGCACCTCGTCCACGCCGGCGAGCCCGCTGAGCAGGTCGCGCACCCGCGGGAGGTCCGCCGCGTCCGCGACGTAGACGTGTGCCACCTGGTGGTCGGCCACCGCGAACGCCCGCGACGTCCACGGGTCGAGGTACTCCATGCCGGCCTGGGTGTAGACCTCCAGCAGCCCCTCGGCCCGCAGCAGCCGGTTGATGTCGACCGGCCTGGACACGTCGGTGATGCCGTACTCGGACAGCGCGACCACGGTGGCGCCGGCGTCCCGCGAGGCGGCGAGCAGCGGGGCGAGCGCGGCGTCGACCTGGCCGGCCGCGCGCACCGCCTCGGGCGAGTCCGGGCCGAACCGCTGCAGGTCGTAGTCCAGGTGCGGGACGTAGACCAGCAGCAGGTTCGGGTGATGCTCGACGAGCACCTTGCGGGCGGCGCCGATGATCCACTCGCTGGAGGCGATCGTGGCGGTCGGGCCCCAGTACTGGAACAGCGGGAACTCGCCGAGCGCGCCGGTCAGCTCGTCGTGCAGGCTCGGCGGGCGGACGTAGGCGTCCGGCGACTTGCGGCCGTCGGCGTGGTAGATCGGCCGCGGCGTCACGGTGATGTCGGTGCTCGCGCCCATCGCGTACCACCAGCAGATGTTGGCCGCGGTGTGGTCGGGGTTGGCCGCGCGGGCGGTCTCCCACAGCTTGTCCCCGAGCACCAGCTTGTTGTGCTGGCGCCACAGGTGCACCTCGCCGACGTCGCGGAAGTACCAGCCGTTGCCGACGATGCCGTGCCGGGCCGGCAGCTCGCCGGTGAGGAACGTGGACTGGACACTGCACGTCACCGCGGGCAGCACGGTGCCGAGCTCGGCCTGCCAGCCGCTCCGCGCGAGCGCGGCCAGGTTCGGCATGTGCCGCAACAACTTCGGCGTCATCCCGACGACGTCGAGCACCACCAGCTGGGGGGCCGTGTTCATGGTTCGCTCCTCTCCTCCGCTACTCGGTGCTGAATTGTTCGCTTCGCTCCTGCGCTACTCAGTGTTGAATGGTTCGCTCCGCTCCTCCGCTACTCGCCGTCTTCCTCCATGCGATGCTCGGCGCTGGCGCGCCTGCGCTTCTCCTCCGTCCAGACGGCGAACGCTCCGTCACTCCCGCTCACGGTCCAGGCGGCCAACGCTCCGGCGCTCCCGCTCACGCGTCCAGACGGCGAACGCTCCTGTGTTGAACTGTTCGCTTCGCTCCTCCGCTACTCGCCGTCTTCCCTCCTCACGTGCTCGGCGCTGACGCGCCTGCGCGCGCTCGTCAGTCCAGACGGCGAACGCTCCGTCGCTCCCGCTCACAGTGCAGAATGGTTCGCCCTCTCTTTCGGAACGAACAGCTGGGCCGCCGCCCAGCGGAGCTCCGCGGCGATCCCCCTGATCAACGCGGTGTCCCCGCCGTTGCCGGCGGTCTCCGGCAGGACGCTCCACGTGTACGTCTCGACCTCGACGTGCGGCAGCGGACCGTCCACTGTGGACTCCAGGGCGGCGATCGCGGCGCGCAGCACGTCGGTGGTGGCCGACAGGGGGGCCGCCGGCCGCGCGTGCAGCGGCACGTGGAAGTGCACCCGCCAGGCGCGCCGCGCCGGCAGCTCCACCAGCGCCTGCGGGATGTCGTCGGCGCCGAGCACGTCGTCGGCGAACACGTCCGTGCCGGCCCGCTCGCGCACCTGGTGCAGGTAGCGCGGCTCGGTGAAGTCGGCGAGCGCGAGCCGGGCCGCCTCGGTGCCCGGCTCGTCGACCTGCAGCGCGGCCGAGGCCTGCACCTTCACCACGGACAGGCCCGCGGCGTAGACGTCGGCGACGGTCCGCGCCGGGTCGGCGAAGGACACCGCCAGGTGGCAGGTGTCCAGGCACAGCCCCACGTAGCGCGGGTCGACCCGGGGCGCGAGCCAGGCCACCGCGTCGGCGACCGAGTCGAGCACGCAGCCGGGCTCGGGCTCCACGGCCAGCCGGATGGGCCGGCCGGTCCCGCGGGCCATGCCGTCGAGCACGCCGGTGAGCTCGGTGAGCGCGGCGGCCGCCGCGTCGTCGTCGGCGCCGTCCCAGGGCGTGCGCCAGGCCAGCGGCAGCGTGGAGATGCTGCCGTAGCTCGCCGAGTCCGGCAGCAGGTCGGCGAGCACGGTGGCGCAGTCCAGCGTGTACCGGAGCCGCCGCGGGTCTGTCCACTGTGGCCGGTAGACGGCGTGCTTGACGACGTCGTCGTGGAAGCCGCCGTAGGGGAACGCGTTGAGCGTGTAGACCTCGAGCCCGCGCGCGTCGAGCTCGGCCCGCAGCCCGCGGCGCGACACCGGGTCGGCGGCCAGGCCCGCGGCGACCTCGGCGGAGAGCCACAGGCCGAGGCCGAGCACGTCCACGCCGACCAGCCGGCGCACCGGCTCGGCGTAGCGGTCGAGCTGCGCGAGCACCCCGGCCAGGTCCTCGGCCGGATGCACGTTGGTGCAGTAGGAAAGCGGCGTCATGTGCTGCCGCCGCCACGCAGCACCGAGTTGCCGGCGAACGTCTCGCCGGAGGAGGCGAAGCCGGGCAGCTCGTCGAGCACCAGCCGGTCGCTCTGCCCGTAGAACGCCACCGGGTTCTGCCACAGCACCTTGTCCACATCGGACTCGGTGAAGCCGGCGTCGAGCATGGCGAGGCCGGTCTTGTAGGTCTTCAGCGGGTCCGAGCGGCCCCAGTCCGCGGCCGAGTTGACGATCATCCGGTCGGTGCCGTACTCCTGCAGGATCGCGACCATCCGCTTCTCGTCCATCTTGGTGTCCGGGTAGATGGAGAAGCCCATCCAGCAGCCGGAGTCCGCGACCACGCCGACCGTCGGCTCGTTGAGGTGGTCGACGACGACCCGGCCCGGGTCGATGCCGGAGTCGCGCACGACGTCGATCGTGCGCCTGGTCCCGGCGAGCTTGTCCCGGTGCGGGGTGTGCACCAGCGCGGGCAGCTCGTGCTCGACCGCCATCGCCAGCTGCCGGGAGAACACCTCGTCCTCCTCCGGCGTCATCGAGTCGTAGCCCACCTCGCCGACCGCGACCACGCCGTCCTTGGCGAGGTAGCGGGGTAAGACCTCGAGCACCTCGGCGCAGCGCGGGTCGTTGGCCTCCTTGGGGTTGAGCGCGATCGTGCAGTGGTGGCGGATGCCGAACTGCGCGGCGCGGAACCGCTCCCACCCGATGAGGCTGTCGAAGTAGTCGGTGAACGACGCGACGCTGGTCCGCGGCTGGCCCAGCCAGAACGCCGGCTCGACGAGCGCACGCACCCCCGCCGCGAACATCGCCTCGTAGTCGTCGGTGGTCCGCGAGGTCATGTGGATGTGCGGGTCGAAGATCCTCACGACTGAGCCTCCAGCAGGGTCACGGCGTCCGCGGGCACGTCCCGGCCGGCGGCCCGGCGCTCCTGCGCGTAGTCGGCGACCATGCGCAGCAGCTCGGCGTCGGTGCGCCGGTTGAGATCGACGACGGCGGCCAGCGGCACGCCGACGAACAGGCACTTCAGCACGCCGTGGCGCCAGGTGTGCGCGTCCAGGTTCCGCGCGGCGAACTCCCCCATCGCGGCGGCGACGAGCCGGATGTCGTTGGCGCGCAAGGCGTCCTTCACGACGTCGAGCCCGGTCGGGACGGCCGTGTCCGGCAGCGCGACCAGGCCGCGCAGCACACCCCTGCGCTCGGCGTCGTCGCCGTAGCGGTAGAGCTCGGCCACCTCGCCGGCGAGCGTGGCGCCGTCGAGCACCTCGGCGAGCACGGCCAGCAGGCGGGTGCGGGCGAGGTCGTCGACGGTGCCGTAGACCAGGCCCTGCGGGTCGGACTCGGCGCGGAGCGCACCCCGGCCCACCTTGCGACCCACCGCCGGGAAGAGCGTGCGGATCGCCGCGGGGTCGGTGCGGACCCGTGCTTCGGCCTCCACCAGCCAGGGATGGTCCACCTTCCTCACCCACTCCAGGTCGCCGTCGTTGCCGGGCTTCGGGGCCGCCGGGCCGAGTGCGGCACGCAGCGCGCCGATCGCCCGGGCGGCCACGTCCGGCGCCGCGTGGCTGTGCCGTGGCAGCTCGACCGCCGCGACGCCGGCGTAGCCCACCTCCGCCAGCGCCGCCAGGGTCGCGGGCAGGTTGAGCTCGCCCTCGCCGAACTCAAGGTGCTCGTGGACCCCGGGGCGCATGTCGTCCAGCTGCACGTTCACGAGCAGGTCGGCGGCGCGGCGAATGCAGGTCGCCGCGTCCACCGGCTCCACCGCGACGCAGTGGCCGACGTCCAACGTGATGCCGAGCAGCTCCGGCGCGCCCAGCTCCTCGCGGAGCCGCAGCGCGTCGGACAGGTGCTCGACGAACATGCCGGGTTCCGGCTCCAGCCCGAGCCGCACACCCAGCGCGCCGGCCTCGGCCAGCACCTTCGACACCCCCGTGCGCATGCGCCGCCACGCCGTGTCGGCGTCTACTGTGGACGGTCGGATGCCCGACCAGAACGAGACGCAGTCCGCGTTCAGGTCGGCGGCGATCCGCACCGCCCGGTTGAGGAAGTCGATGCGCCGCTCGGGCTCGTCGCACACCAGCGTGGGGTGGTGCTTGCGGCACGGGTCCAGCAGGTAGCGCGCGCCGGTCTCGACCACGCAACGCAGCCCGAGCCGGTGCAGCAGGCCCGCGACCTGCTCGGTCTGCCGGGTCACGTCGGCGGCGAACGGGTCGAGGTGGCAGTGGTCGAGGGTGAGCGCGACGGAGGTGTAGCCGAGGTCGGCGATCACCCGCAGCGCGTCGTCGAGCCGGTGGTTGGCGAACCCGTTGGTGCCGTAGCCGAGGTGGTAGCCGGGCTGCAAGGCGGTCATGTCGGACTCACCTTCTTCGACAGCGCCCTGGCCACCGGCAGCGCGGCGGCGACGGCGAGCGCGCCGAGCAGCGACCCGCGGCGCGCGGCGAGCGCGGCCTGGAGCGGGACCATGCCGTGGATGCCGGCCATCGTGGCGCGCCGGACCGTCGCGGCGGACGGGTCCTGCCGCGCGGCGTACTGGGCGCCGCCGACGGTGGCGGAGTAGAGGGCGGCGGCGGCGAGCGCGCCGAGCCGGTGCCGGGTCGAGCTCGACCGGCCGCCGATCGCGGTCATCGTGGTCAGCGCGGTGCCGGCGAGCGCGGTCGCGGCGGTGGCCGGGGAGGCGCCGTGCACCTCGCCGCGGGACAGGGCGGTGACGCCGAGCGTGTGCCCGCCGACCGCGACGGCCGCCGGCAGGGCCTGCCGGGTGCTCTCCGCGCCGGCCCCCAGCAGGACGTCGAGCGCGCGGCAGGCGGCCATCCCCAGCGGACCGGCCACAGTGGACTTGAGGACGGTGTCGTAGGCCCACACCGCGGCCGCGAGCGGGACGGCGACCCGCACCGCGTCCCGGCCGCCCCCGGCGGCGGCCAGGCCGAGCCCGGCCGCGGTCAGCCCGCCGGCCACGGCGAGCGCGCCGGCCGGGGTGATCCGCCCGGACGGGATGGGCCGCTCGGGGCGCTCCACCGCGTCGAGCTCGCGGTCGGCCCAGTCGTTGAGCGCCATGCCGGACCAGTAGAACGCCGCCGAGGACAGCGGGAGCAGCAACCGCCTGCCCCGCATGGGTTTGCCCGCCGCCGCGGCCCCGGCGACCGTGTCGCCCAGGACCGTGAGCGCGGCCGGCGCCCGGACGAGTTGCACCAGCGACCTCATGACCCCTGCCCCGGCCGGTCGCCCCCCGCCAGACCGGTGGCCCACTCGGTGAGCATCGCGGTCTGCTCGGCGAAGCGGTGCTCGTCGCTGCCGACGGGGTCCTTGAAGAAGAACGCCAGCGCACCCAGCGGGCCCTTCGCTCCCGCCGCGTGCGCTGCCGCCGTCAGCCGGGCCAGGTCCAGCACCAGCGGCGCCGCCAGTGCCGAGTCCAGGCCCGTCCACGTCAGTTGCAGGCTCATCCGCGCGCCGAGGAAGCCCTCGAACGACACGTGGTCCCACGCCGTCTTCTGCTCGCCCAGGTCCGGCACGTTGTCGATGTGCAGCGGCGCGGTGACCTCGTCGCCCAGCAGCGCGGCCAGGCCACGCGCCTTCGACTCCAGCTTGCCGCGGGCCTGCGTGGGGTCGGCGAGGTTGGCGCCGTCGCCGCCACCCAGCAGGTTCGTGCCGGCCCACGAGCGAACGCGCAGCGCGCGGGCGGTGAACATCGGCGCCAGCACCGTGCGCAGCAGGGTCTCGCCGGTCTTGCCGTCCGAGCCCGCGTAGGGCAGGCCCCGCTCGAGGGCGAGCTCGTGCAGGGCCGGCAGCCGGATGCCGGGCGACGGCGTGAAGTCCACGAACGGGCACCCGGCCAGCAGCGCCGCGTAGGCCGACAGCGAGCTCGGCGGCAGCACCGTCCGGGTGGGATCGTCCACAGCGGACCGCAGCAGGTCCAGCGAGTCGTGCTCGGGGATGTGCGGGACCGGCGGCTCGGTGGACGACACGTTGACGACCACGACCCGCGCGAGGCGGTGCCGGTCGCGGAAGTCGGCGATGTCCGCGGCGAGCCGGGCCGCCGCGGCGGCGAGCGAGCCCGAGTGCGTGCCGGGGTGGTAGCCGTCGCGGATCTCGGCGTCCGTGGCACGCAGGCCGGCGGCCGTCGCGGTGAGCACGCGGTGGGGCACCAGCCCCGAGTCCGCCAGCTGCTCGGCCCGTTTGTCCAGCGGCGTGCACACCACGTCGTGGCCGCCGACGACCAGGTTCTCCCAGGAGACCAGGCCGAGGTCGGTGAACGGCGAACGCTCGGTGACGCACCCGGTCGGCTCGATCAGCCCGGCGCGCAGCGCCAGCAGACCGGTCACCGCGGTGGTCGCCACCGACCCACGCGCTCCGACCAGCCATAAACCGGTCGGCTCGTTTGCTGCCATGTGCGGACCCCTTTCCCAGCAGTTCGGGTGACTCCGGCGGGTTGGCGGACGCTACGCTGCGCCGCCAACCCACCGGACGTTCTCACCCGGTCAGTTCTCGCCGGCGGCTCACCGAGCGTTCACCGCCTGGGGTAACACAGCGACCCCTTGGATGGAATCGATCACCGCGTTGGCGTCCCGCTCCAGGACCGTCCGCACGTCCGCGTCACCGACGAGCGTGTCGTCGGTGGCGAGCTGGACGAACGTGCCCAGGTAGCGCACCGCCTTCTTGTCGTTGCCGTTCGCCTCGGCCTTGCGGGCCTTGGTGAGCAGCGAGGACAGCTGCTTGTGCGCCGACTGGGACAGCCGGTTGGTCGCCCGGAAGCGGTCCAGCAGCTGGCCGATGTCCCGCATGGACGTCGTCGTCATGAAGGTCATCGCCTGGCTGGTGGTGTTCCCGGCCACGTCGGTGGCCGACACCGCGAACCCGTGCGTGCCGAGCGGCAGCTGGTAGAGCGCGAACGGCCGGCCGGAGGTGATCGTCTCACCGTCCAGCGCGCCGGTCACCGTGGCCAGCCCGGACGTGGCGTCCTCGGCGTGCCAGGACAGCACCAGGTCGGTGGCGTCGCCGTAGACCCGCCCGTCGGCCACCCCGGCCACCATCAGCGTGGGCCGGGTGCCGTCGATCTTGATCGTGGCGGCCTTGTCGGACTCCACGTTCCCGGCCTTGTCCCTGGCCCGGTACAGCATGGTGTGCTCGCCGTCGCCGGTCACCGTCACCGTGGTGGTGTACGGCGTGAAGGCGCCGCCGTCCAGGCTGTACTCGATCCGGTCGACACCCTGGCCGGCGTCGGTCGCCGTCAGCTGGACCGGGACCGTGCCCGGGTGCCAGCCGCCCGCGCCCGGCGGGGCGAAGGTGGCGGTGGTGACCGGTGCCGTCTCGTCCGCGATCTCCTGGATCTGGATGTTGCGGAAGAAGACGTCGTCACCGTCGCCGTGGTTCTGGATGCCGACGAACCCCTGGGTGAGGTCGCGGGCCGGGTCGGTGCTGGTGAAGTCGTTGACCAGCGTCCCGTTGAGGTAGACCTTGATGGTCTGCCCCCGCACCACGATCTCGTAGGCGTTCCACTGGCCCGGCGCCTTGAGCGCCGCGTCCCGGGCCGCGAGGTCCGCGGACTGGAACGAGTAGATCGCACCGGTGGTCCGGTCGGCCGCGTCCGTGGCGTCGATCTGGACCTCGTAGCCCTGGTTGACCCCGACCCACGGGTCGGTGCCCGGGTCCGGGTAGCCCACGAACACGCCGGAGTTGTCGTCGCCGGCGACCTTCCAGTCCAGCTTCAGGCTGTAGGCGTTGAACTCCTCGTTGTACGACAGCAGCCCGAGGCCGCCGAGCGACTTGATCGTGCAGTCGCTCCCGAGCTCGAAGCTGCCCGGCCCGGAGTGCCGCCAGTTCGCCAGGCTCGCCGCCGTGCCGTCGAACAGGGCGCGGTAGCCCTGGTCCGGCGTGAACGGCTGGCACTGGGCCGGGCCGCCGCCACCGACGACGCCCGCGCCCTGCACCTGGACGTTGTCCACGTCGAACCCGCCTGAGAACACCAGGTACAGCGGACCGGTGCCACCCGGGTCGGTGATCGGCGCCGGCGCGAGGTCGGCGTAGGTGTCCCAGCCGCCGGTGCCCGGCACCTGCACGGTCTGCACCACCGGGCCGTCGACGGCGTTCTTGTGCACGGTGATCGTGCCGCCGCCGGCACCGGAGGAGATCCGGTAGCCGATCGCGTCGACGCCGGTCAGGTTGACCGGGTCGAACTTGATCCAGTCACCGTTGTCGATGTAGCCGACCCGCTTGCCGCCGCTGGCCCCGGCCGCGTCGACGACCTGGATCCCGTTGCTCTGGGTGAAGAACTCGGCCTGCTTCAGCTTGGGCTGCAGCACGCTCTCCGCCGAGCCGGTCAGCGCGGGCGCGCCCGGTGCGCCGGTGTCGGTGTAGCTGACGTTGACGATGCCGAACACGTTGGCGTCGAGGCCGTGGCCCTCGTCCGCCGGCGTCGCGATCACGCCCTCGCAGCCGGTCGTGCGCGACAGCGGGTGCCCGTGGCTGTCGTGGCCGAGGATGTACTCCACGGTCACCTTCGAGCAGTCGACCGTGCCGTCCTCGGGGTCGGTCACCGTGACCTTGAACGGCACCGTGTCACCGAAGGCGAAGAAGCCGCCGTTCGCGGGCGTCTCCATCGTCACCGTCGGCGCCGTGTTGCCCGCGGTGACCACCACGCTCGCCGCGCCGGTGAGCCCGGACGGGTCGGTGACCGCCAGGTGCGCGGTGTACTGGCCGGGCTGGTCGTAGGTGTGGGAGACCGGGTTCTCCTCGGTGGAGTCGGTGGTGCCGTCACCGTTGAAGTCCCACGCGTAGGTGAGGTCACCGCCGTCCGGGTCGGTCGTGCCGGCCGGGTCGAACCGGACGGTCAGCGGCGCCGGGCCCGACGTCTTGTCCGCCTTGAGCGACACCTGCGGGGTGCGGTTCCCCTTGGTGTAGTCGATCCGGTAGACCGCCGAGGCGGCCGAGCCGCCGAACCACGTGTCGCCGTAGTCCAGCACGTACAGCGAGCCGTCCGGGCCGAACTCGATGTTCATCGGCCAGGACAGCGTCATCGAGTCGAAGAACGGGTTGATCGCACCCCGCTCGCCGTTGGGCCCGACGTCGATGGTCTTGATCCAGCCGCGGCCCCACTCGTAGGCGAAGTTCTTGCCGTCGAAGAACTGCGGGAACTTCGTCGGGGAGGCGAGGTTCGGGTCGAAGTGGTAGACCGGGCCCCCCATCGGGGACTCGCTGCCGGTGCCGAACTCGGGCACCGACCCGCCGTCGTAGGGGATCCAGGCCGGCTGCACCGGGGGCAGGTCGACCAGGCCGGTGTTGTACGGGCTCTCGTTCTTCGGCGCGGCACAGTCGAACGCCGCACCCGAGGTGCCGGTGGCGAAGTCGTAGTCGACGTAGGGCACGTTGTCGCCGACGCACAACGGCCAGCCGTAGTTGCCCGGCCCCTTGATCAGGTTGAACTCCACCGAGCCGCCCGGGCCGCGGGCCGGGTTCGCGGCACCCGCGTCCGGACCGTAGTCGCCGAGGTAGATCCAGCCGGTCGCCTTGTCCACGGCGAACCGGAACGGGTTGCGGAAGCCCATCGCGTAGATCTCCGGGCGGGTCTTCGCGGTGCCCGGCGCGAACATGTTCCCGCTCGGGACCGTGTAGCTGCCGTCGGCCTCCGGGTGGATCCGCAGGACCTTGCCCCGCAGGTCGTTCGTGTTGGCCGAGGAGCGCCGCGCGTCGAACGCCGGGTTGCGGTCGGGCCGCTCGTCGATCGGGGTGAAGCCGTCCGAGGCGAACGGGTTGGTGTCGTCGCCGGTGGACAGCACCAGGTTGCCGGCCCCGTCGAAGTCGATCTCGCCGCCCGCGTGGCAGCAGATGCCGCGATCGGTCCCGACCTGCATGATCTGCTTCTCGCTGGCCAGGTCGATCGTGCCCTCGGCGGTCAGCGTGAACCGGGAGAGCTGGTTGTGGCCCTTGAACGGCGCGAAGTCCGCCGCGGTGCCGTTCTCCGGCGCGTCACCGGCGGGGGTGTTCAGCGGTGGCGCGTAGTAGAAGTAGACCCAGCGGTTGGTGGCGAAGTTCGGGTCGATCGCCACCCCTTGCAAGCCGTCCTCGTCGTGGTTGTAGACGGGGATCCGGCCGGCGAGCGTGGTGTTGGCCTCCGCGGTGGTCAGGTACACCCGGCCGTCGCGCGAGGTGTGGAGCACGCCGCGGTCGGGCAGCACGGCCAGCGCGATCGGCTCGCCGGTGCTCGCCTCGCCCTTCGCCAGCGTGATCTGGTCGAAGTCCGCGTCGACCGGCGGGTCGCCCGGCACGGCGGTGTTCGGCGTGCAGTCGGCCTGCTCGATGCCGGCCGCGTACCTGATGCCGCCCGCGAGGTGGGCGAGGAACGCCGGCTCGCTGTAGGACGCGATCGTGTGACCGCCGCCGGTGTACCAGGACCGGCCCTGTTCCTGGGTGTGGCACCAGGCGATCGGGTGGTCGCCCATGGCGTCCCCGCCCGGGGCGTAGCTGCTCTCGTTGAGCGAGGCCAGGACCTTCACCGCGGTCCGCGGGTTGGTCCGGTAGTTGTACCACTCGTCGGTGCGCGTCCAGGCGTCCGGAAGCGAGGCGGTGGACGGGTGGTCGTGGGCCTCGACGTTCACGGTGGCCTGCTGGATCTGCGGGTGGGACTTGAACCACGCGCCCACGAGCTGGCCGTACCAGGGCCAGTCGTACTCGGTGTCGGCCGCGGCATGCACGCCGGCGTAGCCGCCGCCCGAGTTGATGTAGTTCTCGAACGCCGTCTGCTGCTCGGCGTTGAGCACGTCGCCGGTGGTGGACAGGAACACCACGGCGGAGTAGTGGGCCAGGTTCGCGGCGGTGAACGCGCCCGCGTCCTCGGTCGCCTCGACGGCGAAGCCGTTGTCCGCGCCGAGCGACTGGATGGCCGCGATGCCGGCGGGGATGGAGTCGTGCCGGAACCCGGCGGTCTTGGAGAAGACGAGGACGGTGGGGGCCTCGTGTGCGGCGACCGGCTCGGCCGAGGCGACCCCCAGGCCGGTCAGGAGAGCCATGACGCCGACCGCGACCCGCGAAGCGCCGCGTAGTCCCCGCCTGACCCCTGGTGGTTTCGATCGCTTGTTGTTCTTTCGGTTCCCTCGCACTGGTACTTTTCTCCTTGTTCTCACCGTAATGGGGACCGCGAGAAGGAATAACTCCTTTCCGTGTACGCGGCGCCGCCTGACGTGACGGGTCGGGCGGCGCCGCCAGAAAATCAGCGGGTGCCGAACAGGTATTCCAGCGCGAGCTGGTCCAGCTTCTCCGCGTGCGCGCCCCGGCTCGCGGCCTCGGCGATGTCCAGCTCCTCCGCGCGCAGGTCCGCGATGGACTCACCGGCCGCCAGGGTGGGCACCGACAGCTCGGGAACCCGGCTGTCCGCAAGGGCCGCGGCCACCTCGTCGTCGGCCCGGAACGCCCGCGACTTCGCCGCCAGGATCAGGTAGTTGCGCATACACGCGGCCGCCGACGCCCAAACGCCCGATTCGTCCTCGGTGCGCGCGGGCTTGAAGTCGAAGTGCCGCGGCCCGTGGTAACCGCCGTGCTCCAGCAAATCGACGAGAAGGAACGCGCTTTTCACATCGCCGTTACCGAATCGCAGATCCTGGTCGTAGCGCGGACCGTTCTGCCCGTTCAGGTCGAGGTGGAACAGCTTCCCGTGCCACAACGCCTGGGCATAACCGTGCACGACCGACATTCCGGCCATCTGCTCGTGCCCGACCTCGGGGTTGAGGCCGACCCGGTCCGAGTCCTCCAGCTCGCCGATGAACGCGATCGCGTGCCCGATCGTCGGCAGCAGGATGTCCCCGCGCGGCTCGTTGGGCTTGGGCTCGAGCGCGAACCGGATGTCGTAGCCCTGCTCCCGGACGTACGCGCACAGGATGTTCAGCGCCTCGGCGTAGCGGTCGAGTGCCGCCCGCACGTCCATGGCCACCGGTGACTCCGCGCCCTCGCGGCCGCCCCACAGCACGTAGGTCTGCGCGCCCAGCTCGGCCGCGAGGTCGATGTTGCGCAGCACCTTGCGCAGCGCGAAGCGCCGGATGTCCCGGTCGTTCGCGGTGAGCGCGCCGTCCTTGAACACCGGGTGGGTGAACAGGTTCGTGGTCGCCATCGGCACCACGAGCCCGGTGGAGTCCAGCGCCTTGCGGAAGCTCGCGATCCGGTTGGCCCGCTCGGTCTCCGCGGCCCCGAAGGGAACCAGGTCGTCGTCGTGGAACGTGACGCCCCACGCGCCGAGCTCGGCGAGCTTCTCCACCGCGTAGGCGGGGTCCATCGGCTCCCGGGTGGCCACGCCGAACGGGTCGACGCCCTGCCAGCCGATGGTCCACAGCCCGAAGCTGAAATGGTCCTCCGGCCTGGGGGTGAAGTCGTCGGTCACTGTGCTGCTCCCGTCTGGATGTCCGTCCACACCGAACCCTGCACCGCGCTGCGCTCGACCGCCTCGAGCACCCGCTGCACCTGCAGCCCGTCCGCGAACGAGGGCCGCGGGTCGGTGCCGTCGGCGATCGCCCGGACCAGGTCGACCACCTCGTGGGTGAAGGTGTGCTCGTAGCCGAGCAGGTGCCCGGGCGGCCACCACGCGCCGACGTAGGGGTGGGTCGGCTCGGTGACGAGGATCCGGCGGAACCCGGCCGAGTCGCCCTCGGAGGAGTCGAAGAACGACAGCTCGTTCATCGACTCGAAGTCGAAGGCCAGGCTGCCGAGCGAGCCGTTGACCTCCACCCGCATCGCGTTCTTGCGGCCGAGCGCGAACCGGGTGGCCTCGTAGCTCGCCACCGCCCCGGAGGCGAACCGGCCGAGGAACAGCGCCGCGTCGTCGACCGTGACGTCGCCGAGCTCACCCGGCGCGCCACCCTCGACCGGTCGCTTGTGGACGAACGTGTTCGTGACCGCGGAGACGCCGGTGAGCAGGTCGCCGACGAGGTACTGGGTGGCGTCGACGATGTGCGCGCCGAGGTCGCCGAGCGCGCCGGAGCCCGCCTTGTCCTTGCGCAGCCGCCAGGCCATCGGCGCCTGCTCGTCGGAGAGCCAGTCCTGCAGGTACACCGCGCGGACGTGCCGCACGGTGCCGAGCCTGCCCTCCTCGATCAGCCTGCGCGCGTAGGCGATCGCGGGCACCCGGCGGTAGTTGAACGCCACCATCGAGCGGACCCCGCGGGCGGCGGCCTGTTCCGCGGCCGCCGCCATCTCCTCCGCCTCGGCGACGGTGTTGGCGAGCGGCTTCTCGCACAGCACGTGCTTGCCCGCGGCGAGCGCCGCGATGGCGATCTCCGCGTGGGTGTCGCCCGGCGTGCAGATGTCCACCAGCTGCACGTCGTCCGACGCGACCAGCTCACGCCAGTCGGTCTGCACGCTCGCCCAGCCGTACTTGGCGGCCGCGGCCTTGGTCCGGGCCAGGTCGCGGCCGCCGAGGACGGCAAGGTGGGGAACCATCGGCAGGTCGAAGAATCGGTGCGCGCTCCGCCACGCGTGGGAGTGCACCGCACCCATGAACGCGTGGCCGACCATGCCGACCCCGATCCGGCCCCCGCTGCCCTCTGTCATCGCTCACCCTCCGTTGGTGTCACAGGTTCGTCGAAGCCCCAGCCCTGAGATCAGGAGTCGAAGCCGATGTCCAGGTAGGAGTCGACGTTCTCCTTGGTCACCACGGCCGAGTAGGTCGTGATGAACGCGGGGATCTCGTGCTCGGCGAAGTCCGTGACACCCTTGTTCTGGCCCAGCAGCCGGGCGAGCGAGATGGCCGTGGACGCCATCGAGGGGCTGTAGAGGACGGTCGCCTTGATGACCGTGCTGTCGGACTTGACGCGGTTCATCATGTCCCGCGAGCCGGCGCCGCCGACCATGATGAACTCGCTGCGGTTGGCCAAGTCGATCGCGGCAATCACGCCGATGCCCTGGTCGTCGTCGTGGTTCCACAGCGCGTCGAGCTTGGACGCGCCCTGCAGCAGGTTCGCCGTCTGCCGCTCGCCGGAC
This sequence comes from Actinophytocola sp., assembly GCF_036402745.1. Classification (GTDB taxonomy): domain Bacteria; phylum Actinomycetota; class Actinomycetes; order Mycobacteriales; family Pseudonocardiaceae; genus Actinophytocola. The sequence goes on from NZ_DASWSJ010000095.1 coordinate 26,994, forward strand.
TCCGCGGTGAACTCGGCCGCGACCCGCGGGCCGACCTTGAAGCCATGACGCCGCAAGGCGTCCTTGAAGCCCTTGCTGCGTTCCTGGGTCAGCGGCAGCGAGTCGATGCCCGCGACCTCGCCGATGACGGGGTTCGAGACGTTCTTCGACTTCATCTGCTGGGCGATGTAGTCACCGGCGTTGACGCCCATCCGGTAGTTGTCGCCGCCGATCCAGGTGCGGTAGGCGAGCGGCGTGTCGAACACCCGGTCCAGGTTGATCACCGGCACGCCCGAGTCCATCGCCTGCTGGCCGGCCGAGGTCAGCGCCTTGCCGTCGAAGGGAAGGATCACCAGCACGTCGACCTTGCTGTTGAGCAGCGTCTCGACCTGGGCGATCTGCTGGTTGACGTCGTTGGTGCCCTCGGTCGCGTTCAGCGTGACGTCGGAGAACGCCTTGGCCTGCGCCTGCGCGTTCTTCGTGATCGCCGCGATCCAGCCGTGGTCGGCGGCCGGCGCGGAGAAGCCGATCGTCACCGCCTTGCCGGCCTTGGCGTTGTCACCGCCACCGCCGGCCACCTGGTTGGTGTTGGCATTGGCTTGCTCGTTGGAGGTGCAGCCGACGACCAAGGCGCCCGCGCCGAGCGCGGAGGCACCGAGCAGGAACCGGCGGCGGGCCAGGGACGGATCGGACATGGGTACTCCCTTGTACTGTCTGGAATGGACGGTCGGGGGCGGGGCGGGGTCAGGTTTTCCTGGTTCGGGTGGTGCTGTACTGGAGCAGCACCGCGGCGACGATGATCACGCCCTTGGCGATGTTCTGGATGTCGGTCTCGAGGTTGTTCTGGGTGAAGATGCTGTTGACCACGGTGAAGATCAGCACGCCGATGAGCGTGCCGATGAGCGTGCCGCGGCCGCCGGTCAGCAGCGTGCCGCCGATGACGACCGCGGCGATCGCGTCCAGCTCGTAGAACAGGCCGTTGGTCGAGGCGCCCGAGGTGGTGCGGGCGACGACCATGAGCGCGGCGATGCCGCAGCACAGGCCGGCGATGCCGTACACCATCGCGGTGTGCCGCTTGACGTTGATGCCCGCGAGGCGCGCGGCCTCGGCGTTGCCGCCGACCGCGAACGTGCGCCGGCCGAACGTGGTGCGGTTGAGCACCACCCAGCCGACCGCGAAAACCAGGGCGAGCAACCAGATCAGCACGGGGATGCCGAGGATGTCGCCGCGGAAGAAGTCGAGGTAGCCCTGCTGGGTGACCACCTGGGTGCGCCGCCCGGACAGGCGCTCGGCCAGGCCGCGGGCCGAGGCGTACATGGCGAGCGTGGCGATGAACGGCACCAGCCGCCCGTAGGCGATCAGCACGCCGTTGATCAGCCCGGCGCCCAGGCCGACCGCGAGCGCGCACAGCACCATCACGAACGGCCCGTAGGACTGCGTCGCGAGGGTCGTCATCCACACCGACGCGAGCGCGACCATCGAGCCGACGGACAGGTCGATGCCGCCCGAGATGATCACGAACGTCATGCCGACGCTCACCACGCCGATGGCCGCGGCCAGCCGCAGCATCGTGGAGATGTTGCTCTCGGACAGGAACGTGTCCGGCTGGGTGATGTAGCCGACCACGCACAGCGCGATCAGCACGCCGATCAGGATCGCCAGCCGGATGTCCAGCCGCAGCCCGCTCGGCGTCCGCACACCGCCCGTCGGACCGGTCTGCACCGCCTCCCCCTCGAGCGCCGGCTTGGGGTCCACAGTGGAGGATGAGGACTTCTCGTCGACGTCACTCACGCCATCACCTCGCTACCTTCCATGACCATGTCGAGCACGGCCGCCTCGGTCAGTTCGCCCGCCGGCGCCTCGGTGAGCAGGCGGCCCTCACGCATCACGAGCACCCGGTCGGACAGACCGAGCACCTCCGGAACCTCGCTGGACACCAGCACCACCGCGACACCGGCCGACGCCAGCTCGTGGATCAGCCGGTACAGCTCGGCCCGCGCGCCGACGTCGACGCCGCGGGTCGGCTCGTCCAGCAGCAACACCTTGCAGTCACGCACCAGCCAGCGGGCCACCACGGCCTTCTGCTGGTTGCCGCCCGACAGCGTCCGCACGACCCGCCGCGGGTCGGCCGGGCGCAGGTCCAGCCGCTCGAGCGTGGCCCGCGAGTCACGCAGCTCCCGGCCGCGCTCGCTGAACCCGGCCCTGCTGTACTCCGGCAGGCTCGCGAGCGTCACGTTGTCGGCCACCGACTGGTCCAGCAGCAGGCCCTGGCTCTTGCGCTCCTCCGGCGCGAGCCCGACCCCGGCGTTGACCGCGGCGGTGACGCTGCCCGGCCGCAACCGCCTGCCGTTCACCGTCACCGTGCCGGCGTCGGCCTTGCGCGCGCCGAACACGGTCTCCAGCACCTCGCTGCGGCCCGCGCCGACCAGGCCCGCGAGGCCGACGATCTCCCCGGCGTGCACGGTGAAGCTGACGTCGACGAACTCGCTCGCCCTGCTCAGCCCCTCGACCCGGAGCACCTCGTTCGACTCGTCCACAGTGGACACCTCGCGCTTCGGGAAGACCGTCTCCACCATCCGGCCCGACATCAGGTTCACGAGCTCGCTGGTCGGCGTCGTGGCCGCGGGCAGCCCGGAGGCGACCGTGCGGCCGTCCTTGAGCACGGTGACCCGGTGCCCGATCCGGCGGATCTCGTCCAGCCGGTGGGAGATGTAGACGACCGCGACGCCGTCCGCGGTGAGGTCGGCGACGACCCGGAACAGGTTGTCGACCTCGTCGGCGGCGAGCGCGGCGGTCGGCTCGTCCATCACGATCAGCCGGGCGTCGTGGGCGAGCGCGCGGGCCATCGAGACCAGCTGCTGGCCGGCCGCGGACAGCAGGCCGACCTCACGGCCCGGCGGGATCTCCGGGTGGCCGAGCCGGCGCATGATCGCGCGTGCCTCACCCCGCATGTGCCCGCGCCGGGTGAACCCGAACGCGTGCGGCTCGTGGCCGAGGAAGACGTTCTCCGCCACCGAGAGCCCCTCGACCAGGTCGAGCTCCTGGTACATGGTGGCGATGCCCAGCCGCAGCGCCGCCACCGGCGAGCCCAGCGTCGCGGGCGCGCCGCGCCAGACGATCTCGCCCTCGTCCGGCTGGTGCGCGCCGGAGAGCACCTTGATCAGCGTCGACTTGCCGGCGCCGTTCTGGCCCAGCAGGCAGTGCACCTCGCCGGCGCGGACCTCGAGGTCCACCCCGTCCAGCGCACGCACGCCGGGGAAGCTCTTGACGATGCCGGACATCGTCAGGAGCACCTCGGCGTTCTCGTCGGGTCCGCTCCGAAGTTCGGTCACGCGGGAGCCTCCTCGTCGTCGGGCTGGGTGGTCGGTACGACGGTCGGGTCGTCGAGCACCCGGCGCAGCGCGGCGAGCGCCCCGCCGGTCGTGGCGGCGGTGAAGCCGAGCCGCGAGCCGACCACCCGGGCGCCACCCGCGCCCGGGGCCAGCACGTTGGCGACGACCTGGTTGCGGATCGGCTCGACGAGCCACTCGGGCAGCGCCGCGAAGTAGCCGCCGAGCACGACGACGCCCGGGTTGAGCAGGTTGACCAGGATCGACACGCCGAGCCCGAGCGCGGTGCCGATCTGGTGCAGGGCGTCGAGCGTGCGCCGGTCGCGCTGCTCGGCGCGGGAGCGGACGATGCGGGTCCGCTGGTCGAGGTCGAGCGTGGGGTCGCGGACCGGGTCGTCGGGGTCGGCGCACGCGTGCAGCAGCGCGCCGAGGCCGACCTGGGTCTCCCAGCAGCCGCGCCGCCCGCAGGAGCAGTACGGGCCGAGCGGGTCCATGGCCATGTGCCCGATCTCGCCGGCGAACCCGATGGAGCCGCGGACCAGCCGGCCGCCGGAGATCACGCCGCCGCCGATGCCGAAGTCGCCGGTGAGGTAGACGAGGTCGGTGACGTCGCGGTCCTGGCTCCCGCTCATGGCGGCGAGCTCGGCCTCCGCACCGAGGTTCGCGTCGTTGTCGACGGCGATGTGGTCCAGCGGCAGCCCGGTCCGCGCGGCGAGCCCGTCGGCGACGTTGACGTCGCGCCAGCGCAGCCGGGGCGCGAAGGTGACGACGCCGGCGTCCCGGTCGACCAGCCCGGGGATGGAGATCGTGACGCCCACCGGCGGGCCGACGCTGCCCTTGACCTCGGCGAGCGCGGTGTTGGCGAGGTCGGCGAGCTGGTCGATCGCGCGCTCGGGCCCCACGGCCGGCACGTCGCAGGCCACCCGGCGCTGGAAGAGGAGCTCCCCGGCGAGGTCGGTGACCGCCGCGCCGACGTGGCCGACGTGCACGTCGAGCCCGATGCCGCACACGCTCGTCGGCCGCAGGTCCACGAGCTGGCCCGGCCGCCCCTGCCCGCCCGCGGAGACGCCGGCGGAGTGCACGAGCCCGCGCAGCTCGAGGTCGGTGACCAGGCTGGAGACGGTCGCCTTCGACAGCCCGGAGCGCACCGCGAGCTGGGCCCGGGACAGCGCGCCGTGCTCGCGCAGCGTCCGGACGAGCAGCGCGAGGTTCCCCCTGCGCAGACCCGCCTGGTCCACGGGGCGGCTTTGGCCCACCGGTGCTCCACTTCGTTGAGGGCCCGATCTAAAGTCGGTGCTCTAACTCACAAGGAAGCCTCTCCTAGCGCCGTTAATGCTCGCAATACCCCATTTGGCGCAACATCTGGATCGATCTTTCGGCCTGTTTCGTCAAAAGTAGTGCTGGTTCCAGACGAAGTGAGGGACTTTGACTAGATACCGCACTAATTTGGCGAGCACCTCACCACGCGCGCGGGCGGGCCCGGGCGCGTGCGGGCGGGTGCGATCAGTTGACGGCCGAGAAGGCGCGGTCGGTGGCCGACCACGCGGCGCCGGTGACGCCGGCCAGCTCGCCCAGCTCGGACAGCACGATCGGCAGGTTCCCGGTGGCCAGCGGCAGCGAGCGCCGGTAGACGGAGCTCCGCACCTCGGCCAGCAGCGGGTGCCCGAGCCGGGACACGCCACCGCCGATGACGACCATGCCCGGGTTGAGGAAGCTGACCAGCGACGCGACGACGTGGCCGAGCCGCCGGCCGCCCTCGCGCACGAGGTTGGCGGCGGCGAAGTCCCCGGCGACGGCGGCCTCGCCGACGTCCTGCGCGCTGAGCTTGCCGTGCGCGGTGAGCGCCTCGGCGAGCATGGCGGACCGGCCGCTGCGGGCCAGCGTGAGCGCGTCGCGGGCGAGCGCGGCGCCACCGAAGTACGCCTCCAGGCAGCCGACCTCCCCGCACGCGCACGCGGGCCCGTAGTCGTCGAGCCGGATGTGCCCGATGTCGCCCGCCGTGCCGGCCACCCCGCGGTAGACCCGGCCGCCGAGCACGATGCCGCAGCCGATACCCGTGCCGACCTTGACGAAGATGAGGTCGTCGAGCGAGCGGGCGACGCCGGCGTGCCGCTCGCCGAGCGCCATCACGTTCACGTCGTTGTCGACGGTGACCGCGCAGCCCCACCTGCCGGCGAGCTCGTCGCGCACGGGGTAGCGGTCCCACCCGGGCATGATCGGCGGCGCCACCGGCATGCCGTCACGGAAGCTCACCGGGCCGGGCAGGCCGATGCCCGCGCCGATGAGCCGGCCGGGTGCCTTGTCGAGCACGCGGTCGGCGAGGTCCATGACCAGGCCGAGGACGGGGCTGGGCCCCAGCCGCACCTCGCAGTCCTCGCTCTGGCTCGCGAGCACCTCGCAACGCCCGTCGGTGACCGCGACGTTGACCGACGTGGCCCCCACGTCGGCGGCGACGAACCGCAGGTCGTCGGCGAGGTGGACGAGCGTGGAGCGGCGCCCGCCGCGGCTGGCGGCCGGGCCGCCGATCTCGACCAGGCCTGAGTCGACGAGCCTGGTGAGCTCGCCGGTGAGCTTGGCCCTGGGCAGCTCGAGCCGCTCCCCGAGCGCCACCCGGGACATCGGCCCTTCGTCACGCAGCAGCGCCAGCAGCCTCGACTGCTGACGGGAGCCGACCCCAGGCTGCTGACCGGCATTCGGTGCACTCATGGGCCGTCTCCTCGCCGACGTCTTCTCCGTCAATTTAACCCCCGTTCGCGTACGGCCGACGTAGACTTCGGCGCCCCGCGACCCCGGTCCCCACCTGGCCGCGGTGTGAGTCGACCAAAACCACGGCATCTGGAGATGAGCATGGCGGCTAGGTTCGAGATCTACAGCGACGCGAAGGGCGAGTTCCGGTTCCGCCTCAAGGCCGGCAACGGCGAGATCGTGGCGACCGGCGAGGGCTACAAGACCAAGCCGGGCGTCATCAACGGCGTCGACGCGGTCAAGCGCGCCGCCGCGGAGGCCGAGATCGACGACAAGACGGACGAGAAGTCCAACGCCTGACTCGTCTGAATTTCACTCCGACGGGGGCTTTACCGCCAGTGTGCAGGTAGAGCCCCCTTCGTGTTGGTTCCGTGTGGTGCGCGGAGGGTCGGCGCGAGGGGAACCGGCCTCAGGCCCTACGCTGGCCCTCGTGCGTCACGCAACCGCCAGGTTCGTTCCCGCCTTCGTCCTGTCGCTGTGTGCCCTGGTCATCGCGGCTGTGGTGGCCGCTCCGGGCGCGTCGGCCGGGACGCGGTACGGCCGCAAGGCCCAGCCGCAGAGCGAGGATCAGCGAGGGGCGTGCCAAGCCCGCCAGCTGCCCCCGGCGCCCATCGACACCTCGGAGGAGCCGGCCCCCGGCGAGCCCAGCCCCGAACCACTTCCCGTCCCGGAAGACCCGGTCGGGGGAGCACGAATGGGTGACTGCGGCATCGTCCACCCCGAGGGCGCACCGGCCCCGCCCGCCGGTCTCTCCGCGGCGACGTGGGCCATCACCAACCTCGACTCCGGCGACGTCCTTGCCGCCAAGGACCCGCACGCCCGCGAGCGGCCGGCGTCGCTGATCAAGAACCTGCTGGCCATCGTCGTCATTCGTGAGCTCCGCCCGGAGACCGAGGTCACCGGCACGCAGGAGGACGCGAACCAGGAGGGCACGAAGGTCGGCATCGGCCCCGGCGGCAAGTACACGGTCGACAAGCTGCTGCACGCGCTGATCATGCGCTCGGGCAACGACGCGGCGTGGGCCCTGGCCCGCACGCTCGGCGGCGTCGACGTGGCGCTGGAGAAGATGAACGCGCTGGCCAACGAGCTGGGCGCGCTGGACACTCGCGCGGCCACCCCGTCCGGCCTCGACGGCCCCGGGATGACGACGTCGGCCTACGACCAGAGCCTGATCTTCCGCGCCGCGATGAAGTACGACGAGTACGCCAACGCCGCCACCACCCGGTCGATCGACTTCCCGGGCTTCGCCGGCAAACCAGGCTTCCAGGTCAACAACGACAACCGGCTGCTCAACAGCTACGACGGCTTCCTGGGCGGCAAGACGGGCTTCACCGACGACGCCCGGCACACCTACGTCGGCGGTGCCGAGCGCGACGGCAAGCGGCTGGCGGTGGTTCTGCTGCGCGGCGAGCGCAACGCGGGCCCGCTGGCCGAGCAGGGCGCCAAGCTCCTCGACTACGGCTTCACCCTGGCGGCCTCCGGTGCCCGCCCGGTGGGCCAGCTGGTCGACCGGGCCCCCGAAGCCCAGCCGAAGAAGGACGCGAGCCAGAACAACGGCAAGAACGACGCCGTCAAGGCCCCCCTGACGGAAGCGGCGACGGCGTCGGCCGACTCGGCGCGCTCGGCCTTCGGCAACGTGGGCCTGCCGCTGGTGGTCCTGGCAGGCGTAGCGGTCCTGGTGACGATGGCGATGTGGTTGCGCCGCCGCAGAGCCCGCGTCGCCCGCGCGAACCGCACCATGTGAGGTCGGCTCGGCCTCTTCAGGGCCGAGCCGCTCTCACTCGCCGCCTTGTGCGTCATGACTTCGTGTTCGCCTACGCCACAACAGGCCTAGCACCGCGCCCGCTCCCACCAAGCCCGCCACGTCTCTGAGTCTCGGCGCCCGGCGCACCTCCATCACCGGCCGGATGACCGCGGGTGGCGGCGGTTGCGGGACGGCCGGCGGCAGGTTCTCCCGCGCCGTCGCCGTCCACGCCGTGATGAACAGCAGGAACCGCGACACCAGGTTCGCGAACACCAGCAGACCGATGATCGGCCCGAAGAGCTGGCCCGCCGGGGTGCCCATCACGCTCTGCAGGTAGATGGTGAAGACCTGCTTGAGGATCTCGAACCCGACCGCCGCGGCGGCCGCGCCGCGCATCGCCGAGCGGACGCCCACCTTCTCGCGTGGCAGCCGGGAGATCACCCAGAGGAACACCAACCAGTTCGCCACCAGCGACAGGACGATCGTCGCCACGCGGAGCACGAACACCGCCCACGCGTCGTCGTCCAGGCCCATCCAGTTCAGCAGCAGCGTGCCCAGCCCGCTGCCGGCGGCGGTCAGTCCGAACGAGACGGCCAGCGCCAAACCCAGGCCCAGCAAGGAGAGCAGGTCCGACGCCGACTTCTTGAGAAACGGCCGCGGCTTGTTCTCCAGCCCCCACTGGGCGGTGAGCGCGTCGCGGAGGTTGCTCATCCAGCCGAGGCCGGAGTACGCGGCGGCGAGCAGCCCCAGCACCCCGACCGCGCTGCGGGACTCGATGGCCTGGTCGACGACCTTGTTGATCGTCGGGCCGAGGCCGGACGGGACGGCGGAGCTGATGCCGTTCTTCAGCTCCCTGAGCATGTCCGGGTTGCCGGCGAGCACGAACCCGGCGACCGCGAACGCGATCATGATCAGCGGGAACAGCGACAGCACGCTGAAGTAGGTGATCGCGGCGGCGTAGTGGTTGCCGTACCGCTCGGTGAACGCCTCGTTGGCACGGACCAGATGATCGAGCCACGGCCGCTTCTCGCGTTGCCTGCTCAGAAAGGATTCCTTCGCCGCCACAGCCAAACGCTAGCCTCGACCATCCCGCGCCGCAGCGCGAAACGGGCCTGTTCAGCCCGCCGACGCCGGCACGAACCCGAGCCGGTCGTAGGCCCGCGCGAGCGTCACCGACGTGACCTCGCGGGCCCGCTCGGCGCCCCTGGCAAGGATCTTGTCCAGCTCGGCGGTGTCGTCGAGGTAGGCCCGCACCCGTTCCTGCACCGGCACCACGAACTCCACGAGCGCCTCGCTGACGGCCTTCTTGAGGTCGCCGTAGCCCTTGCCGGCGAGCTCGTCGGTGAGCTCGGCCAGCGGCCGGCCGGTCAGCGCGGCGTGGATGGCCAGGAGGTTGGACACGCCGGGCTTGTTCTCCGGGTCGTAGACGATCTCGCGGCCGGTGTCGGTGACCGCGGAGCGGATCTTCTTCGCGGAGACCTTCGGGTCGTCGAGGAGGTCCACGATGCCGCCGGGCGACGAGGAGGACTTGCTCATCTTCGCCGTCGGGTCCTGCAGGTCGTAGATCTTGGCGGCTTCCTTGAGGATGTAGGGCTCGGGCACGGCGAACGTCTTGCCGAAGCGGCTGTTGAAGCGCTGCGCGAGGTCGCGGGTGAGCTCGAGGTGCTGGCGCTGGTCCTCGCCGACCGGCACGTACTTCGCCTGGTAGGCAAGGATGTCCGCGGCCTGCAGCGCCGGGTAGCCGAAGAGCCCGAGGCTCACCCGCTCGGCCTGCTGCTTGGCGGACTTGTCCTTGAACTGCGTCATCCGGCTGGCCTCGCCGAACCCGGTGAGGCACTGCATCACCCAGCCGAGCTGCGCGTGCTCGGGAACGTGGCTCTGCACGAACAGCGTGGCGCGGTCGGGGTCGATGCCCAGCGCGAGCAGCTGCGCGGCCGAGACCCGGGTGCGCTTGCGCAGCAGCTTGGGGTCGTGCTCGACGGTGATCGCGTGCAGGTCGACCACGCAGTAGAACGTGTCGTAGCTGTCCTGCAGCGCGACCCACTGGCGCACCGCGCCGAGGTAGTTGCCGAGGTGGAACGAGTCGGCCGTCGGCTGGATTCCGGACAGGACCCGCGGGCGGGCCGCCGGCTGCGTCCCTGCTTGCGCCTCAGTTTGCGTCGACACGAGCCGAATTCTCCCAGAAGCGTCCGGCCGGGCGACGGGCGAGTCAGGCCGCGCGCTCGGGCGCGGCCGGCTCGGGCGTGGTCGACGGGTTGGCCGCGGGCAGCGCGGCGCCACCGGCCTCGCGGCGACGGTGCCGCAGCAGGCCGACGATCAGCCCGCCGAACCCGAGCGCCACGGCGGTGATGCCCACCGGACCCACGGGGAAGGCCATGGCCTGCGCGGCGGCCTCGTTGGCGGCAAGGGTCGTCGCCGACGCCGCCTGCCCCGCCGCGACCAGCGCGACGAGGGCTCCGACCATGACCACACTCACTCGAACCAGCTTGCTCGTCATCGCCGCTCGCGTACGGGCGGCCTTCAGGGCAACTCGGTTGCGCACTGGTGCGCCTCCTGCGCTCGTCACCGTCGTAGTACCCCGATAGGGGGTCATGACCGGGAAAACCTACCGACTGTGCGACCCGTGAGGGCGCCGTTAGTCCGATCGGTCACCGCGCAGGAGCGTAGCCCCGTCTGTGCCCACGGTCACCCGGGGGGTGCCCACGGTGTCGATCTAGCTGGTGGGCGCCGCGGGCCGCACCCAACCGCGCCGCTCGCCCTCGTCGATGATCGTCCGCGCGGCCTCGCCGAGCGGGCCGGACGCCTCCCGCACGGTGGACTTGCGGGCCCGGACGACGTCCGCGGTGACGCCCGGCGTCCGCCACGTGCCGCCCTTCGCCATCCAGTTCAGCAGCAGCGGCTCGAGCCGGTCCATGGCCTTGGCGAAGCGCGCCTCGGGGGTCTCGCGTGCCTCGAACTCGTCCCAGAGCGCCCTGATCTCACGTTCCTGGTCCCTCGGCAGCAGGCCGAAGAGCCGGTCGGCGGCCGCCTGCTCCCGCGCGACCTGGGTCTGCGCGCCGACGGTGTCGTAGAGCGGCGTGTCCCCGGCGTAGATCTCCACGAGGTCGTGCACGACGACGAGCTTGATCGTGTGCCCGACGTCGATCGGCTCGTCGGCGTGCTCGGCGAGCAGGATCACCATGAGCGCGAGGTGCCACGAGTGCTCGGCGTCGTTCTCCCGCCGCTCGGCGGCCACGAGCGGCGACTGCCGCAGCACGGTCTTGAGCCGGTCCACCTCGATGAGAAACGTGAGCTGCGTGGCGATCCGGGCATCGAGCCCGGCCGGCAGGGGGTTGCGCTCGGAGAGCAAGGAGTCGACATCCACGCCACCGACCCTCTCAACCGCCCACACCGCGGGGCAACCGGGTTAACTGGGCCGGTGAAGGTCACGATCCTCGGCTCCTGCGCCGCCTGGCCCGAGCCCGGCCGCGCCTGCAGCGGCTACCTCGTCGAGCACGAGGGCTTCCGGCTCGTCCTCGACCTCGGGTTCGCCACCCTGCCCCGGCTCCTCCAGCTCTGTCCTAACGGGACGGTCGACGCCGTCGTCATCACCCACCGGCACACCGACCACTGCGTCGACCTCAACGGCCTGCTCCGCGTCCGCCACCACGGCGAGCGCCGGCTCCCCAGCATCCCGCTCCTGTGCGGCCCGGACGTCGCGGCCCTCGTCGACTCCCTCGAGCCCGCGCCGCGCCTCACCGAGCTCTTCGACGTCGACGACCTCGCCGGCCACCACCGCCTCGGCCCGTTCCGTGTGGACACGACCGAGCTGCCGCATCACGTGCCCAACCTGGGGGTCCGGCTCAGCACGCCGACCCGGTCGCTGGCCTACACCGGCGACACCGGCCCGAGCCCGAAGCTGGCCGAGCTCGGCGCCGGCGCGGACCTCTTCATCATGGAGGCGACCCTGCAGGAGGAACCACCGGAGCCCAGGTACCTGCTCACCGCCCGCGAGGCCGGCCACTGGGCGGCGCGGGCCAACGCGAAACGCCTGCTGCTCACCCACTTCTGGCCCGGCAGCGACCGGGGCGTCTCACTGCGCCAGGCCGCCGAGACCTACCAGGGCGAGCTCATCGCGGCCGACGAGGGCCTCGTCGTCGAACTCGACTGACGGCTCGACTGACGGCTCGACTAACACTGCCTGCCCTGGACGGTGTGCACGTACCGGACCGACACCCACCGGCCGTCGACCAGCTTGCGGAAGCCGTTCTGCACGACCTTGGCCGCGTCGGCCTCCTCGCCGAGGCCGAGCTGGTCGACGACGTTCTTCGGGTCCAGCGCGGGCGCGGACCGGACGTTGAGCCCGTCGACGGTGGACGCGACGCGGCACTGCGCGGTGCCCGTGCCCGCCGTCGGGTCCGTGCCGTTGCGGCTCTCCTCCTGCCGCTTCTGCGCGCCCATGGCGTACAACGCGAGCACTCCTGCCAGCAAGGCCACCGCGATCAGGGTGCGCTTGCCGCTCCACTTCAGCTTCAGCTTCACCGGAACCGCTCCCTACAAGACCGACCTGTGCACCAGATATAGCTCAGCCCGCTCGAGTTGGGAACGAACGCGGCGACAAACCACTCGCTGAGCCCAACGCTCGTGCGAGGGAACCACGTTCCGTCACCGCACGTGCAGATGCCCCGGAAGCCGCAGGTCACGCGGCCGCCGGGGCATCCGGAGAGTGATCAGGCGGAAGCCATCCGCTTCTGCAGGTTCTCGTCCAGCGTCGCGAGGAACCCTTCGGTGGTCTGGAACTCCTGGTCCTTGCCGATCAGCAGGGCCAGGTCCTTGGTCATCTTGCCGCTCTCGACGGTCTCGATGACGACCTTCTCGAGCGTCTCGGCGAAGGCGATGACCTCGGGCGTCCCGTCCTGCTTGCCGCGTGCCTCGAGGCCCCGGGTCCACGCGAAGATCGACGCGATCGGGTTGGTCGAGGTCGGCTTGCCGGCCTGGTGCTGGCGGTAGTGCCGGGTGACCGTGCCGTGCGCGGCCTCGGCCTCGACCTTGCCGTCCGGCGTCATCAGCACCGAGGTCATCAGGCCCAGCGAGCCGAAGCCCTGCGCGACCGTGTCGGACTGGACGTCACCGTCGTAGTTCTTGCACGCCCAGACGTAGCCGCCCTCCCACTTCAGCGCGGCGGCGACCATGTCGTCGATGAGCCGGTGCTCGTAGGTGAGGCCCTTGGCGTCGAAGTCGGCCTTGAACTCGGCGTCGAAGATCTCCTGGAACACGTCCTTGAACATGCCGTCGTAGGCCTTGAGGATCGTGTTCTTGGTCGACATGTAGACCGGGTACTCGCGCTCGAGGCCGTAGCGCAGCGAGGCGCGCGCGAAGTCCTCGATGGACTTGCGGAAGTTGAACATTCCCATGGCGACGCCGCCGCCCTCGGGGAACTTCGCGACCTGGAGCTCGATCGGCTCGGAGCCGTCCTCCGGCGTGTAGCTGATGGTCAGCGTGCCGGGACCGGGGACCTTGAAGTTGGTCGCCTTGTACTGGTCGCCGTGCGCGTGGCGGCCGATGATGATCGGCTTGGTCCAGCCGGGCACCAGCCGCGGGATGTTGGAGATGACGATCGGCTCGCGGAAGATCACGCCACCGAGGATGTTGCGGATCGTGCCGTTGGGCGAGAGCCACATCTTCTTCAGGCCGAACTCCTCGACCCGCGCCTCGTCCGGGGTGATCGTGGCGCACTTCACGCCGACCCCGTGCTTGGCGATGGCGTTCGCCGCGTCCACGGTGACCTGGTCGTCGGTGGCGTCCCGGTGCTCGATGCCCAGGTCGTAGTACTCCAGGTTGACGTCCAGGTACGGGTGGATCAGCTTGTCCTTGATGAACTGCCAGATGATGCGGGTCATCTCGTCGCCGTCGAGCTCGACGATCGTCCCCTGGACCTTGATCTTGGCCATATGCCGGGATGCTCCTCTCGCGTCCTCATTGCGCGCGCGTACGCCTGTTCAGCCCACCCAAACGGTACACGCGTACTGCTAGCGACGCGCCGCGGCCCACTCGTCGGCCAACATCGCGTAGACGATCTCGTCGGTCCACTCGCCCTTCACGATCTCGTTCCGCACGAAGTGGGCCTCGCGGCGCATCCCGAGCTTGGCCATGAGGTTCGCCGACGCGGTGTTGCGCCCGTCGCAGCGGCCGATGACCCGGTGCAGCCCCAGCCCGTCGAAGCCGAGCCGCAGCATCTCGACCGCGGCCTCGCGGGCGTAGCCGTGGCCGTGGTGCGCGGGGTTGAACACGAAGCCGAACTCGCCCTGCCGGTTGGCCACCGAGAGCCAGCGCAGGTTCACCTCGCCGATCAGCTCCCCGGTCTCCTGGAGCAGGACCGCCAGCACGAGGATGTCGCCCTCGTTGCGCAGCGCGGGCACCGCGATCCGGTTCCGCAGCGACGCGGCCGTCGACGCGCGGTCGCGCGGGTCCCAGTACAGGTAGCGGGTGACCTCGGGGAGGCGCTGGTAGGCGTGGAGCGCGTCGAGGTCGTTCTCGGCGAAGGGGCGCAGGGTCAGGCGGTCGGTCTCGATCGGGTAGTCAGGTGCCAGCACGTAGGCAACGGTAGGTGCCCTCTCCCGATCGGCGTAGCCGGTTTCCCTCAGCGCGGCAGGTACAGCAGGCGGCGCTGCCGCCGGTTGCGCGCCAGCACGTTGCGGGTGACGCGGATCGACAGCGAGCCGAGGAGCACCGAGGCCAGGAGTTTCATGCACCTCAGGATGACCACGCAACGCACGAAAGTCGTCACCATGAGCGAGACATCCACCGTGCACCACCCGACGTACACCGACCCGGCGACATACGCTCACCGCGGTAGGCACTCGACGCGGTCGAGCCGTGGCAGTTCGTGCCGGGCACGCCGGCGGCAGCGGCTCGCGGCCGTCAAGGCGGGCGCGGTAGGCCACATGCCATGATGGCGCCATGGCGATCTGGCTGACCGAGAACCCCGAGGCCAACGAGTTGCTCGAGCGGGAGCCGCTGGCCCTTCTCACCGGCATGCTGCTCGACCAGCAGATCCAGATCGAGGTCGCGTTCGCCGGGCCCAAGAAGATCCTCGACCGCATGGGCTCCTTCGACGCGCGCACCATCGCCGAGTACGACCAGGAGAAGTTCGTCGCGCTCTGCTCCACGCCGCCGGCCATCCACCGGTTCCCCGGGTCGATGGCCAAGCGCGTGCAGGCGCTGTGCCAGGCCCTCGTCGAGGAGTACGACGGCAGCGCCGAGAACGTCTGGACCCAGGGCGGCCCCAATGGCGCCGAGGTCCTCAAGCGACTCAAGGCCCTCCCCGGCTTCGGCGAGGCCAAGGCCAAGATCTTCCTCGCCCTCCTCGGCAAGCAGCGCAGCCTCAAGGCCACCGGCTGGCAGAAGGCCTCGGGCGACTACGCCAAGAAAGGCGTCTTCCTCAGCGTCGCCGACATCACCGACCAGGCAAGCCTGCAGAACGTGCGCGCCCACAAGAAGGAGATGAAGGCCGCCGCCAAGGCCGCGAAGGCCCAGGCCTGACGGACTCGGCAGAACGAACCCGGCCGAGTTCGACCGTTCGGCCCCATTCTCACCCGGGCGCGCGCCAGAATTTGTCCGGCAACAATGGCAAGTATTACCATCCGCGCACGACGGAACACTTTTCGTCGCCAGCAGCGCATACATTTTCCGACCGCGGCGGTAAATCCGGATCGATCCGGACAACCGCCGTTGATTCTTGTTGGTGTCTTTCCGTCTCCGTTTGTATACCGCGAAATAGCACCGAAACCGGTATTTGACTACGTGACCGGGGGTGTTTACCGTTCTCGCGGGTCCGGAGGGTGACTCGGTGCGTGCGGAACCCAAGCTGTTTGAGGCGACCCAGCCGGAAGGAAAGCGGACCGCGGTGAACAAGACGCCCATCCGGCGTGGCCGGGCCCTGTCAATTCGGACACGCGTGCTCACGATCGCGCTCGTCCCCTGCATCGTATTTCTCCTCGCGGGCGTCGCCGGCGCCGGCTATTTGATCTACGACGCCGCCAAGACCAGGAACTACTTCGACCTCGCGAGCCAGGCGCAGCGCGACGCCCTGCCGCTGATCGTCTCGCTGCAGGAGGAGCGCCGGCTGACCCTGCGCCGGCTGGCGAGCTACGGCACGTTCCAGTCCGACCTGCTCAAGCAGCGCGCCAAGACCGACGCGGTCGCCGGCCAGGTCACCACGAGCCTCAGCCAGCTCTCCGATGTCGCGCCCGATTCGGTCAAGCGGGACGTCGCCGAGTTCTCCACGCTGATGACCCGGCTGCCGGAGCTGCGCGTCCGCGTCGACGGCGCCCAGGTCGGCATCGGCGAGTCGTTCGCCTTCTACAACCGGATCGTCGACCAGTTCATCGACGGCATCCAGGGCCTCGCCCAGTTCGGCCCGGACGCCGAGTCGGCCTACCTCCTGCAGGTCGCCGTCGGGCCGCTGCTCACCGCGGCCGACCAGATGCAGCGCGCGGACGCCCTGGCCGCGGCCAACCTGATCGGCGGCGGGCTCACCGACGTCGACTTCCGCACCTACCAGGGCCTCGTCAGCGCCTACCACCTGCAGCTGGAGAACAGCATCCGGCTGGCGGACCCGGCTCTGCAGGCCCGGTACGCCAAGATCAAGGAAGGCCCCGCCTGGCAGCGGCTGGTGTCCGTCGAGGACGTCCTGCTGCGCGGCGGCAACGAGCTCCCGATCAGCGAGGACCTCTGGCGCGCCGCCGCCCGCGACATCGGCGACCAGCTGGTGGGCCTGCTCACCACCCAGGCGCGCAGCACGATCGCGATCTCGCTGGACAAGGTCAACAGCACGCTGACCCGCTCGATCATCGCCGGCGTGCTGGTGCTGCTGCTCACCGCCGCGGTGTTCGTGTTCGCGCTGCGGACCTCGCGCCGGCTCATCGACCGCCTCACCCGGCTGCGGCGCGAGACCCTCGACCTCGCCGAGACCAAGCTGCCCGCGATGGTCGAGAAGGTCCGCGCCGGCCAGGACGTCACGCTCGACGACTCGGTCCGCCTGGTCGACCACGGCAGGGACGAGATCGGCGAGGTGGCCGACGCGTTCAACAAGGCCCAGCAGACCGCGGTCGCCGCGGCGGTGCAGGAGGCGAAGACCAGGGAGGGCACCAAGACGGTGTTCCTCAACATCGCCCACCGCAGCCAGGTCATCGTGCACCGGCAGCTGAAGGTGCTCGACGCGGCCGAGCGCAAGCAGGAGGACCCGGACCAGCTGGACACGCTGTTCCAGCTCGACCACCTCTCGACCCGCGCCCGCCGCAACGCCGAGAACCTGATCATCCTCGGCGGCGGGCAGCCGGGCCGGCAGTGGCGCAACCCGGTCGGGCTGGCCGAGCTGGTCCGCGGCGCGTCCGCCGAGACCGAGGACTTCGCC
>NZ_DASWSJ010000096.1:0-10854 GCF_036402745.1 Actinophytocola sp.
ACGGTGCCGAAGTCGAGGCGCTTGGTCATCCGCATGGCCCGGCCGAAGTCGCGGGTCCAGACGCTGGAGGCCAGTCCGAGCTCGACGCCGTTGGCCCAGCGCACGGCCTCGTCCTCGTCGGTGAACCGCTGCACGGTGATGACCGGTCCGAAGATCTCCCGCTGCACCAGTTCGTCGGTCTGGCGCAGGCCGGCGACGACGGTGGGCTCGACGTAGAAGCCCCGGTCGCCCTGGCGGTGGCCACCGGCGGTGATCTGGGCGTGGTCCGGTGCCCGGTCGAGGAATCCGGTGACGTGCGCGAGCTGGTTGGCGTTGTTCACCGGGGGCACGAGGGCGTCGGCGTCGCCGGGGCCGTTCGCGTAGGTGGTGGTCGTCTTCCGCGCCTGTTCGCTCAGCGCGGCGACGAAGTCGTCGTGGATGCGCGGTGCGACGAGCACGCGGGTGGCGGCGGTGCAGTCCTGCCCGGCGGTGAAGTAGCCGGCCACGGCGATCGCCTCGGCGGCTGCCTCGAGGTCGGCGTCGTCGAACACCACGACCGGGGCCTTCCCGCCGAGCTCGAGGTGCAGCCGCTTGAGGCCGCGCGCGGCGGACTCCGCGACCTGCATGCCGGCGCGCACCGAGCCGGTGATCGCCACCAGCTGGGGGGTCCGGTGCTCCACCAGGGCGCGGCCGGTGTCGCGGTCCCCGCAGACGACGTTGAGGACGCCGGGCGGCAGGATGTCTGCGGCGAGCTCGGCCAGCCGCAGGGTGGTGACCGGGGTGGTGTCGCTGGGCTTGAGGACGACGGTGTTGCCGGCCGCGATCGCCGGGGCGAGCTTCCAGATGGCCATCATCATCGGGTAGTTCCAGGGCGTGACCTGTCCGACCACCCCGATCGGCTCACGGCGGATCCAGCTGGTGTGCCCGGCCATGTACTCGGCGGCCGCTTTCCCCTCCAGGGTGCGGGCGGCACCGGCGAAGAACCGGATCTGGTCGACCATCGGCGGGATCTCCTCCGAGGCGGTCAGCCCCAGCGGCTTGCCGGTGTTCTGGCTCTCCAGCGCCACCAGTTCCTCGGCGTGCTCCTCGACGGCGTCGGCGAACCGCAGCAGGGCCCGCTGCCGCTCGGCCGGGGTGGTGTCACGCCAGGTCTCGAAGGCGGCCGCCGCGGCCGCGTAGGCGCCGTCGACGTCCTCCGCCCCGGACACCGGAGCCGACCCGAACACCTCACCGCTGCTCGGATCCACCAGATCCGCCCGGCGTCCCTCCGCGGTGTCGACGTGCTCGCCGCCGACGAAGTTGCGCAGCTCGGGGTGCTTGCTCACAGGGATCCCTCTTCCGGGCGATGGAACGACGATAACGATTCGACCGGTATCGCCGCGTGATGTCAACGGATCTGATCGAACCGATGCCGTAATTCAACGGAAACAGTGGATCGATAGACACACAACCTGTACCGTCCGCTGGCGCAGGGAACCGGTGGCCCAGCCCACAGCAGCTGGCACTCGTTGCCCGGCACCCCGCACCGCACCCGCACAGCAAGGGACCCGAACATGACGATCACGCCGCAGTCGCCGACGGAGCCGCAGGCCGGCCCCTATGGCAAGCGCGCCCAGGACAACCTGTGGATGCACTTCACCCGTCACTCCACGTACGGCGAATCCGCCCAGGTACCGGTGATCGTGCGTGGTGAGGGCGCCTACATCTGGGACGAGCAGGGCCGCCGCTACCTCGACGGGCTGTCGGGGCTCTTCGTGGTCCAGGCCGGTCACGGACGCCGGGAACTGGCGCAGGCAGCGGCGCGCCAGGCCGAGGAACTGGCCTTCTTCCCCCTGTGGTCCTACGCGCATCCCCGGGCCGTCGAACTGGCCGAGCGAATCGCGCACCTGGCCCCTGGCGACCTCAACCGGGTCTTCTTCACCACCGGCGGCGGGGAAGCCGTCGAGACCGCGTGGAAGGTCGCCAAGCAGTACTTCAAGCTCATCGGCAAGCCGCTCAAGCACAAGGTGATCAGCCGGTCGGTCGCGTACCACGGGACCACCCACGGGGCACTGTCCATCACGGGTATCCCGGCGGCCAAGGAGGCTTTCGAGCCGCTGGTGCCCGGCGCCTTCAAGACGGCCAACACCAACTTCTACCGCGCCCCTGAACACGGTGACGACCTCGAGCGCTTCGGCCAATGGGCGGCCGACCAGATCGCGATCGCCATCGAGAACGAGGGCCCGGATACCGTCGCCGCGGTCTTCCTCGAGCCGGTGCAGAACTCAGGCGGCTGCTTCCCGCCGCCCCCCGGGTACTTCCAGCGGGTCCGCGAGATCTGCGACCGGTACGACGTCCTGCTGGTCTCCGACGAGGTGATCTGCGCCTTCGGCCGGCTGGGCCACGCCTTCGGCGCCCAGCGCTATGGCTTCCAGCCCGACATCATCACCTGCGCCAAGGGCATGACCTCCGGCTATTCGCCGATCGGCGCGATGATCGCCAGCGACCGGATCATGGAGCCTTTCCTCCAGGGCACGAACACGTTCGCCCACGGCTACACCTTCGGTGGCCACCCGGTCTCGGCCGCCGTCGCGCTGGCCAACCTCGACATCTTCGACCGCGAGCAGCTCAACCAGAACGTCCTCGACAACGAGGCCGGCTTCCGCGCGACGCTGGAGAAGCTGCTCGACCTGCCGATCGTCGGTGACGTCCGCGGAGACGGCTACTTCTACGGCATCGAGCTCGTCAAGGACAAGAACACCCGGGAGACGTTCACCGGCGACGAGTCGGAGCGGCTGCTGCGTGGATTCCTGTCGCGGGCGCTGTTCGAGGCGGGGCTGTACTGCCGCGCCGACGACCGTGGCGACCCCGTCGTGCAGCTGGCGCCGCCGCTGATCTGCGACCAGAGCCATTTCGACGAGATCGAGCAGATCCTCCGCGGCGTGCTGCAGGAGGCGTGGCAGGTCCTGTAGCCGCCGCCTGCCCCAGCCCGTTTCCCAGCGCCCGCGTGGCGCACGTCCTGAACAGGAATGTCACATGCGCGTCGGTATCCCCACCGAGGTCAAGGACAACGAGTACCGCGTGGCGATCACGCCCGCCGGTGTGCACGAGCTGGTCGGCCGTGGTCACGAGGTGTTCGTCCAGGCGGGCGCCGGGCTCGGCTCCTCGCTGCCGGACGGCGACTACGCCGCGGCCGGCGCGAAGATCCTCGACAGCGCCGAGGAGGTGTGGGGACAGGCCGAGCTGCTCCTGAAGGTGAAGGAGCCCGTCCCGGCCGAGTACCCGCTGCTGCGCCGCGACCTGGTGCTGTTCACCTACCTGCACCTGGCTGCGGACCGGCCGCTGACCCAGGCGCTGGCGTCCTCGGGCACCACGGCCATCGCCTACGAGACGGTCCAGCTGCCCGACCGCTCCCTGCCGCTGCTCGCGCCCATGAGCGAGGTCGCGGGACGCCTGGCTCCCCAGGTCGGGGCCGCGACCCTCATGCGCGGAGCCGGCGGGCGCGGAGTTCTCGTCGGAGGCGTCTCGGGCGTGTACGCGGCCAAGGTCGTCGTCCTCGGCGCCGGTGTCGCGGGGATGAACGCTGCGGCCATCGCGCTCGGTATGCAGGCCGAGGTGCTGCTGCTGGACACGAACATCGAGCGGCTGCGTGCGGCGGACCGCATCTACCAGGGGCACATGCAGACGGTCGCCTCCAACGCCTACGAGGTGGAGCGCGCCGTCGAGGACGCCGACCTGGTCATCGGCGCCGTGCTGGTGCCGGGCGCGAAGGCGCCGGTCCTGGTCAGCGACGACCTGGTGGCGCGGATGAAGCCCGGCAGCGTGCTGGTCGACATCGCCATCGACCAGGGCGGCTGCTTCGAGTCCAGCCGGCCGACGACGCACTCGGACCCCACGTACCGCGTCGGTCAGTCGGTCTTCTACTGCGTGGCGAACATGCCGGGGGCTGTGCCGCACACCAGCACCTACGCGCTCACCAACGTCACCCTGCCCTACGTCTCGGCCATCGCCGACTCGGGCTGGGCGGCGGCCGTGCGGCGGGATCCCGCGCTGGCCGCGGGCGTCAACGTCACCGGTGGCCAGGTCGTCTCCGCTCCCGTCGCGGAGGCACACGGACTTACGTCCACCGAACTCACCACCGCTCTGTCCTGATCCGTTGTGTCGGGCTGAGAAGACGCGGCCCCTGCCCCAGGAGATGTGAATGACCAGTAGCGAGCGCGGCCTGCGACAAGGAGCCCTCAGCGGGTTCGACTCGGTCGTCATGGCGGTCGCCGGGAACGCACCGGCATACTCCATCGCCGCCACGACCGCCGTGCTGATCAGCACCGTGGGCCCGGCCAGTCCCGCGGCGCTGCTGTACAGCGCGATCCCGATGCTCGGCATCGCCTGGGCGTTCAACTATCTGGGCCGCGCCGACGTCAACGCCGGCGCCAGCTACTCCTGGGTCGGCCGGGCGCTGCACCCGGCTCTTGGCTTCCTCAGCGGCTGGGCCCTGGTCGTCTCGGCGACGATCTTCATGGTCGCCGGGTCGTTGCCCGCCGGGCAGTTGACCCTCTCGCTGTTCAGCGACAGCCTGGCGAACAACACGGCGCTGGCCACGATCGTCGGGGCCGTGTGGTTCCTGCTCATGGTCGGGCTGGTCATAGCCGGGGTGACGGTAACCGCCAGAGCGCAGTGGATCATGACCGGCGTCGAGGTCGTGCTGTTGCTCGCCTTCGCCGTCCTCGGACTCGCCAGCCTCGGTGGCGACCGCGCCGGCGCCGACTTCTCGTGGTCGTGGTTCGGGCTGGACGGGTTCGGCGGCATGAGCGGCTTCGCGGCCGGCGCGCTCATCGCGGCCTTCTACTTCTGGGGCTGGGACGTCACGGCCAACCTCAACGAGGAGACCGAGGGGCGCGGCCGCCGTGCCGGGCTCGGCGGGCTGGTCGGCGTCCTCTTCGTGTTCGTGCTGTTCGAGATCTACACGATCCTCACGAACATGCTGCTGACGCCGGCGGAGATCGAGGGCGACACCGGCAACGTGCTGGCCCGCCTCGGCGACGTCATCCTGCCGGGGCCCGGCGGCAAGCTGCTGATCATCGCGGTCATGCTCTCCACGATCGCCACCCTGGAGACGACGCTGATCCAGGTCAGCCGCTCGCTGTTCGCCATGGGCCGGGACAACACGGTGCCCGCCGCCTTCGGCCGGGTGCACCCGATCCGCCAGACCCCGGTGTTCGCCACGGTGGTCGTCGCCGTCGTGTCGCTGGTCCTGTTCGCCGTCTCGAACCTGCTCGGCTCGGTGGCGGACGTGCTCACTGCCGCCATCAGCGCGCTCGGCCTGCAGATCGCCATCTACTACGGCCTGGCCGGGGTCGCCGTCGTGCTGGCCTACCGCAAGGTGCTGTTCAAGTCGGTGTCCAACCTGATCTTCATCGGGGTCTGGCCGCTGCTCGGTGCGGTCTTCATGTTCTGGATCTTCGTCGAGGCGCTGCCCACGCTGGACACCAGTACCAAGGTCGTCGGCATCGGGGCGCTGGCGCTGGGGCTCATTCCCATGGCGTGGTTCTGGTTCAAGGGTGTCGCGTACTACAAGACCCGGCCGCTGGAGACCTTCGCCGAACTCGAGACGGCGTCCCCGGCGCCCACCTCGGCTCACGAGGCCGTGGACACGCCCGAACCTGTCTAGTGCCCCCTGCGACGTCCCCTGCTCCGCGGGCTCGCGGCGCAGGGGACGTCGCGCGTCCTGGGCTCCCGGTTGCACCGACCGCACTCTCACCCCCGGAGGCTTCGATGCCGTCGTTCGACTTCTTCACCGCCGGCGCGTTGCCGGCGCCGGTCCTGGAGGAGCAGGCGGCCGCGGCGATCGCCGCCGAGCACTTCGGGCTCCGTGTGCGGGCGCGCTCGCTGGGCAGTCAGCAGGACGCCAACTTCCTGCTGACCGCGGCGGATCCTGACGACGGCGTCGTCGGCGTCCTGAAGGTCAGCAACGGTGCCTTCGGCCCGGCCGACATCGCCGCCCAGAGCGCCGCGGCCGAGCTCCTGGCCCAGCGGGTGGAGGGTCTGCGCGTGGCGACCACGGTGCCGCCCTCCGATGCCGCCGGTTCCGACACCGGTTCCCGGACGCTCACCCTGCCGTCGGGCGTCGACGTGGTGGCACGGGTGCTGCGCTACCTCCCGGGCGGCACGCTGAGCGGCTCGGGCCACCTCTCCCCGCGAACGGTCGCGGCGCTGGGCCGGCTGGCCGGTCGGGTGGTGGCAGCGCTGGGCGAATTCGTCCACCCCGCACTGCACCGCGTCCTGCAGTGGGATCTGCAGCACGCCGAACGGGTGGTCACCCTGCTTGCCCCGTGCATCCCGGACGACGGCCTGCGCGCACGGGTGCAGGAGGCGACGCGGATCCAGTGGGGCGGCCTGCAGGCCGTGGCGGCGCAGTTGCCCCATCAGGCCATCCACGGCGACCTGACCGACGACAACGTCGTCTGTGCCGACGCTGACGGCGTCCGGCTCCCGGACGGCGTCATCGACCTGGGCGACCTCACCAGGAGCTGGACCGTGGGTGAGCTGGCTGTCACGGTGTCCTCCCTGCTCCACCACGACGGTGCCGGCCCCGCCACGGTGTTGCCTGCGGTCGCGGCCTTCCACGCGGAGCGCCCGCTGTCCGACGCCGAGATCGAGGCGCTGTGGCCCTTGGTCGTCCTGCGCGGCGCGGTGCTGGTGGCCAGCGGCCACCAGCAGGTCGCTCTCGATGCCGCCAACGACTACGTCTCCGGGAACATGGAGCGCGAGCAGCGGATCTTCGACGTCGCCTCCTCGGCGCCCTCCGACGTGATGACCGCGCTGGTGCGCGCCCACCTCGGGCTGCCGGTCGCGCCGGCGCAGCCGCCGTCCGACGCCGGTCTGCTCGTGGAGCCGCTCGCCGCCGGCGAGAGCCTCGAGGTGCTGGATCTGTCGTCGACCGCCGACGCCCTCGACGGCGGTGCGTGGCAGCTCCCGGACATCGAGGAACGCCTGGCCGGCGAGGCGCTGGACGCGGGGGCGGTAGCCGTGGTCACCGCCTTCGGCCAGGGCCGCCTGACCCGGGCCGTGCCGCTGTCGGCGAGCCCTCCCGAGAACGTCGCGACGGGCGTCGACGCCTGGTGGAACCGCGAGGTGACCCTGCGGGCGCCGTGGGACGGCACCGTGGAGGACGGCGGCTGTCGGCTCCGCGGCCATGGGGTCGAGCTGTCGCTCCGCAGCACCTTGAGGACACCGCGGGCACGGGACGGCGCCGCCGTGCGTCGGGGTGACGCGCTCATGACCGTTCCGGCGCGGACCCGTTGCCGCATCACCGTGCGCTCGGTCGGGGAGGGGGACGTCGAGGAGGTGCCGTCCTTCGTCTCGGCGCAGATGCTGCCGGGGTGGCTGGCCGTCGTCGCCGACCCCAGCGCCCTGCTGGGGGCGCCGGAGCTCGGGAACGATCCAGCGGGGAACCTCCTGGCGCGCCGCGCGGCCTCCTTCGCGACCCTCCAGGAGCACTACTACTCCGCGCCGCCGCGCATCGAGCGCGGCTGGCGCGAGCATCTCGTCGACACCGACGGGCGGGTCTACCTCGACGCCGTCAACAACGTCGCCGTGCTCGGGCACGGCCACCTGGGCGTGGCCGACGCCGTGTCCCGCCAGCTGCGGCGGCTGAACACCAATTCCCGATTCCACTACTCCGCCGTCGTGGAGTTCTCCGAGCGGCTCGTCGCTCTGCTGCCGGAACCTCTCGACACCGTCTTCCTGGTCAACTCGGGGTCAGAGGCCAACGACCTGGCGCTCCGCATCGCCCTGGCCACGACCGGGCATCGCGACCTCGTGGCCGTCGGCGAGGCCTACCACGGGTGGACGTACGTCTCCGATGCCGTGTCGACCTCGAGCGCCGACAACCCCCATGCCGTCGGCACCCGACCCGCGTGGGTGCACACGCTGGACTCACCCAACCCCTACCGGGGCCTGCACCGTGGTGAGCATGCCGACCGCTACGCCCCGGAGGCGGTCGCGCGGATCGACGCGCTGGCTGCCTCCGGGGACACACCCGCGGCCTTCATCGCCGAGCCCGTCTACGGCACCGCCGGAGGGATGGTCCTGCCCCACGGCTACCTGGGTGCCGTGTACGGCGCGGTCCGTCGGCACGGCGGGCTCGCCATCGCCGATGAGGTCCAGGTCGGGTACGGGCGCCTGGGGGAGTGGTTCTGGGGTTTCGAGCAGCAGGACGTCGTCCCGGACATCGTCACCGTGGCCAAGGCGATGGGGAACGGGCACCCGCTCGGCGCCGTCATCACCTCCCGCCGCATCGCGGAGGCCTACCGCAACCAGGGGTACTTCTTCTCCTCCACCGGCGGCAGTCCCGTCTCCAGCGTCGTCGGCCTGGCCGTGCTCGATGCCCTGCGGGAGGACAGGCTGCAGGAGAACACCCGGGTCGTCGGCGAGCACTTCCGCCGGCGCCTGCAGGAGCTGGCGGAGCGCCACCCGCTCATCGGCACGGTGCACGGCCGAGGGCTGTACCTCGGGGTGGAGTTGGTCCGCGACCGGGGAACCCTGGAACCGGCGACCGAGGAGACCGCCGCGATCTGCCAGCGGATGCTCGAACTCGGCGTGGTGGTGCAACCGACCGGCGAGTGGCAATCGATGCTGAAGGTCAAGCCACCGATGTGCATGACGCGGGAGTCGGCCGACTTCTTCGTCGACACCCTCGACCATGTGCTGACCTGCGGCTGGTAACCATCGGGGCCGCGGGGAGCATCAGACGTTGGGGAACCCACCGAGCGAAGGGGCCGACATGGAGAACCGGAGCCTGGGCGGCGGCCGGGTCAGCGTGCCGGTGGTCGGGCTCGGCACCTGGCAGCGGCTCGAGGCCGCCGCTGCCGCCGGCCGGCACCGCGAGCTCATCGACACCGCCATCGCGGCCGGCATCCGGCTCGTCGACACCTCACCCATGTACGGCGCCGCCGAGCGCCTGCTCGCCGAGGCGCTCGAGGGCACGCGCGACCAGGTCGTCGTCGCCGACAAGGTCTGGACCCCGTCCCCGGAGGAGGGCGTCGCACAGCTCGCCCGCGCCGCGGACTGGTACGGCGGCCGCGTCGACCTCATGCAGATCCACAATCTCGTGGCCTGGCCCGAGCACCTCCCGATGCTCGAGGCCGCGCGGGATCAGGGGCTGGTCGGTCTGATCGGTGCCACCCACTACTCGGCGTCTGCCTTTCCCGAACTGGCAGAGCTCATGGCCACCGGCCGCATCGACACCGTCCAGGTGCCCTACAACCCGCTGCAGCGCGAGGTCGAGCACACGATCCTGCCGCTTGCCGACGAGCTCGGCCTCGGCGTCCTGCTCATGCGCCCGCTCGGCGAGGGGCGGCTCGTGCGCCGACAGCCCAGCCCGGCCGAGCTGGCGCCGCTGCGTCCCTTCGGTGTCACCAGCTGGGTGCAGGCCCTTCTCAAGTGGGGCCTCAGCGACCCGCGCGTCCACGTCTCCCTGGCCGCCACCGCCCATCCCGACCGGCTGCGGGAGAACGCCGCCGCCGGGTCGCCGCCGTGGTTCGGGCCGGAGGAGCGGGCATTCGTGCTGGATCTGGCCACAGCCAACTGACGAACCGGACACCCTGCCCTGGTCTCCCGGAGCGGCGGCTTCGAAGGACGCAACGGTCTCCACGGGGAGGCGCCTGGTGGGCAGCTGCGTCGCGGTTCTCACCCGCCGGTCATGATTGGGCGAGCCGCTGGGCGACCGACTGGGGCATGGTCGAGCAGGCGTCGGCGGATGACGCGCCGGCTGCATGCGTCGCCGCGGTGTCGTGGATGCCGATGGTGGCCACCGCGGCCTGCCAGCCGCCCATGCCCTCGAGCTCCGTGGGCACGTGCACATTGGCGGCGCCGTTGATGAGGTCCACCGCCTGCGGGTCGGCCTGCGGCCCCAGGTCGAGACCTCCGCCCGCTGCCCGCCGGACGCGGTCCGGGTCGGGCAGGACGCCCATCAGCTGATCGGCCTGGTACTGGGTCATGCTCCAGGGCGGTTCGCCGAAGTAGTACCAGCTGGCTGCGCAGATCCCGTACAGGCCGGTCCCGAACTGCGCGTAGTTGACGTAGAGCTCCATCAGCCGTTGAGGCGGCAGGCTCCAGCTCATCTCGCTGGCCAGCGCAGCCTCGATCGCCTTGCGGGCGGGGTCCTGGTGCGGCCAGAGGAAGATGTTCTTGGCCAGTTGCTGCGGGATCGTGGAGCCGGCCGGGTCGGGCTGCCCGGTGACGTAGGCCCAGGTCCGTGAGCGGAGCTGGGACACCGAGAAGGCTCCGCTGCGCGTGCCGAGTTGCTGGTCCTCGTGCGCGATCACCGCGGCGATGAGGTAGCGGCTGACGTGGTCCAGGGACGCGTACTGGTACACGACCGGCTCGCCGCTCTCCAGCATGAACGCCGTCCGCGGGGGAGCCCACCACCGCAGGCTCCCGATGAACGTTGCAACGACCAGCTGCAGGGCCAGGAAGGCGACCACGAGGCGCACCAGCAGGCGTCGCCGCCGGTGCAGGCGCGGGCCGGCCGCCGGTGGAAGCACCGGACGCCTCTGGAGCAATGGGTCGCCGGGAACCGGCGGATGTACGTACCCCGGCTCCGGTGAGGCGGGCCGGATGACGGTCGTGCGGGGTAGGGCCGCCGACCGCCAGGCTTGGCTCCCCACCGGCGCCGGCCACGGATCGGGAGCCGGCTCGTGCCGCGGGATGGCCCTGCGCATCCTGCTCCTCTCCGCACCTCGGGCGCAGTGGCGCAGTGCGGGTTCCGCTGGCTCAACGCTCGAGGTCCGCCCGCCGGTTCCGCGCCGGGCTTGGTCAGGCTCCGGAGCCAGGGCGGACTCCTCCGGCGGCGAGTCCGTGGGAGAGATTGTTGCCGCTCAAGGACCGGCCGGGACC
>NZ_DASWSJ010000097.1:0-47243 GCF_036402745.1 Actinophytocola sp.
TAAAAGACAGGCCTGGTAGGTATTCAAAGTCCAGCCTTGTCAGATCCAGAAGTACCACCCCCAATCGTCGGCGTTTGCCGTGGATGGCGCCCAACAGCAGGCCCATTTATCCGAAGTCCTGCCCCAAGTAATCAGGCCGTCCGGTTCCGGATAAACAGGCGCGCTGAAAAGTTCGAACGAGGGTATGCACGAGACAACGGGAGGGCGGACGAGGTGCCGGCAGGGCCGTTACCTCGTCCGCCAGGAGGAGACGGGCTCCGGGTCAGCGCACGTGGTACGCGTCGATGATCGTCTGCTCGACGGTGTTGCCGTCGGTGTCGGTCGCCTTGGCGCGCAAGGAGACGTTGCCGCTGGCCGGGTGGTGGATCACCGCCTTGCCGTTGACCACCGGCACGTGCCTCCAGTGTGCGCCGTGGTCGAAGGAGACCTGGACGCGTAGCGATGCGACATCGGCTGGTTTGGCGCCGGGGTTGCGTTGCACGCTGACTGGCACCTCAACCACCCGGTTGCCGGGCGCGGAGTTGGTGGCGTCGAGAGCCGGGGTGAAGCGCACTACCTGGGCCGGCATCGCGGGATGATCCTTGTCGTTGGTGACCTCCCATACCACGCTGACCTTCGTCGACAGGTCGGTCCAGCCGCGGGTGGCCTCGGTCTCCACTCGGTACCGTCCGGGTGGCGGGGTGATGCCGTGGGTCTCGCACTGCATGGCGTTCGTCTCGCACAGCCTGGTGCCGTTCCGGTAGACGATGATGTGCGCGGTGTCCGTTTTCGACTCTCCTTCGGTGTCGCCGTAACTGCTGAACATCGGCACCTGGAACCGCACGTTCCCGTGAAGGGGGTCTTGTCGCGCCCAGCTGGCGTCGCCCGGCTCGGGCAGCGATGGCCCAAACACGGCGCCGTTCCACCGCTCCGTGTCGTGCGTGCCCTTCTGATAGCTCCGCTGGATCGCCACGTGCTGCGCGTCGGCCTTGTCGGGGTCCGGTGAACCCTGCTGGAACACGGTGGTCCAGGTGACGTCGTCGACGGAGAACAGCTCCTCGCGGGTGAACGGCAGCGTGATCGGCAACGGCGGCGCCGGGACCCCCAGGCCGGGGAACTTCGTCGGGACCGCGATCGATCCCTTGAAGGCGGAATTCCCCTTGCCCTGCGCCAGGTTCTCGGTGCGCACCGTGGCCAGGTCGGAGTCGAGGACCTGATGGGAGCCGGTGAACACCGTGCCAGGGCTGAAGAGGGCCAGATGGTAGACGTAGGGCGAGTCCGTGAAGGTCTTGTCCGCACCCGGCGCCGCCAGGGTCGCCCCCAGGACACCGGCGAACCTGTCCGCGGGAGCATCCGCGCCCAGCTGTGCCGCGCGCACCTTGCTGAGGTCTCCGCCCTCGGTCCAGCTTTGGCTGGTGCCGCCGTCATCGGCCATGGTGACAGCGCCCGTCACGCTGCTCGCCATGGTCGCGTCCTCGCGTTCCACGCCGACCTTGATCGGCTTGGTGGCGCGGGCGTCCACGGTGATCTTCCGGTCGGCCGACAGGTCGAGCCACGGCATCATGATGATGTCGTGGGTGCCGCCGTCGCCGGCGATGTCGGCGTCCATGACGTAGCGGCCCCTCGGTGCGCGGAACCGGATGCTGCCGTCCGGGTTGGCCGTCTGGTCGATGGTCACCGCGCCCGCGTAGCTTCCCAACCGCGGCATGAAGTTGGCGGCGGGCTTGCCGGCGCGGTCCAGCGCGTCGACCGTGACGTCGTAGCTTTCCACCTCGCGTACGACGGCGACCGGGGTGCGTACGGCCGTCCCGCCGGGTCCGGTCGCGACCACCGCGCCGGTGTAGTCGCCGTCCGGGTGGTTGCCTCGGGTGTCGGCCGCGACGTCGACGCTCGCCGTGCCGCCGGCGGGGACGGTCAGCGATGTGGTCGACAGGGTGAAGATCGTCGCCGGCGTGCCGTCGGGGCCGGTGGTGGACACCGTCAGCTTCAGCGGGACGTCGGTCTTGCCGGTGTTGCGGTAGGTCAGCCGGTGTTTGGTGATCGGGTCATCGTTGTGTGGCCATTGCGCTTTGCCGAAGCTGATGCTCGGCTGCTCGGGCACCACCTGCTGCATGATCGCCCGGGTCAGGTCGACCCGGCCGGCGCCCTGGCGGAACGGCGAGGCGCCGGCGGTCGGCGTCGCCGACGCCATCAGCGCGGCCTTCACCTGGGCCGGTGTCCAGTCCGGGTGCTCCTGGAACATCAGCGCGGCGGCGCCGGCGACATGCGGGGAGGACATCGACGTGCCGGTCCCTGTCATGTGCGGCTCGCCGGGCAGGCCCAGGTAGCCGTCCCTGGAGCGGGCGGCCACGATGCCCACGCCCGGCGCCGTGATGTCCGGCTTGATCGCGTAGTCACCCAGCCGCGGGCCCTGGCTGGAAAACGGCGGAATCGAGTCATCACGGTCGACCGCGCCGACCGAGAGCGCGGCATCGGCGGTGGACGGCGACGCCACCGTGTACTCCCCGCCGTCACCGAAGTTGCCGGCGCCGAGGACGAACAACGTGCCGTTCTTGGCGGTCAGCCGATTGATCGCCTCCTCAAGCGGCTCGTTGCTGCCGGGCTCGTCCGGACCGCCCGCGCTGATGTTGACCACCTTGGCGTGCTGCTCGGTCGAGGCCCACTCCATGGCCTCCAGCATCGCCGAGATATCACACCGCCCGTCCTTCAGGCACACCTTGCCGATGATCAGGGACGCGTCCGGCGCCACGCCGCGGTAGACCGAGTCGTGGGAGGCCACCGTTGCCGCGACGTGGGTGCCGTGCCCGCCCAGGTCGTCCGTGTCGGGCTCGGTGGTGAAGTTCTTCTGCGCCGCGATGTTGCCGACCAGGTCGGGATGGGCGGCGTCGACGCCGGAGTCCAGCACCGCGACCTTCACGCCCTTGCCGGTGTAGCCGGCCTTCCACGCGTCCGGCCCGCCGATCTGCGGGACACTGCGGTCCAGCTGCAGGTGAAGCTTTCCGTCCAGCCAGACCTTCTGCACCTCGCCGAGCAGCCGGTCACCGCTGGCCACCGCACGCCAGAATGTGTTGTCGCCCTTGGCCACCCGCAGCGCGGCGCCGTCGATCACGGACAGCGGCTGGACGTTTCGGGTGCCGGCCAGCGCTTGGCTACCCGCCCCGCCTTGCACGATCAGGGGGAGGTCGCCGCGCCCGCCGTACCCGTCCTTGTCCAGCAGGTCGACGTCGAACAGTTGCCGGTCGAGCTTGCCCTGGGCGACCAGTGACAACGCGTCGTCCGGGATGACGTACAGGTGGTCGCGGTCGCGGTCGATGACGAACCGCATTCCCTCGCGGCCCTTGCCGGCGACCGGCGTGACCTGCATGCTGCCCGCCGGTCCGAGCAGCACCGTGTCGCCGGTGATCAGGCTGACCGCGTGCCGGCCGTCCGGACTGCCGACGGGCGCGGCGGTCTGCCCTGTCGCCACCAACGTGGCGCCGAGCAGGAGGGCCCCGGCAAGCATTCCCGCCGCTGTGCCCAGCAACCGCTTTCGTGGCCGCCGGCCGGCAAGCCAACCGCGGCGTGGGTTGGGGTTCGGATCCATGTGATGAGCACTCGCAATCGGTTGTGTCCTACGGGGTCGTGCCGGGCTCTGCCACCAGGACCACGGCGCTGGGAATTAGAGCCGCAGCGACATTTCCCCGCCGTCACCGAGACGTTGACGCCGACGTGACGTCACCGTGCGTCACAGTGGTGCACGAGCAACATCGCGAGTGCTGTGCGGCGAAGCGCCATTTTCCTGACCGGGAACGTCGCTCGGAAGCGCCACGGTGACAACGAGCCCGCCGCCGTGGCGTGGTTCGGCGTGTACCTGGCCGCCGTGGGCGTTGGCCACGGCCCGCACGATCGACAACCCGAGGCCCGCGCCTCGGGACGTGGCGAGCCGGTTGGTGGCCAGCCGGTGGAACGGTTCGAACAGGTCCGGGACCTCGTAGGGAGGTATCGCCGGTCCGGTGTTGCTGACTACCAGCACGGCGGTGCCGTCCGGCCGGGTATCGCTGGTGATTCGTACCCAGCCGTCTTCGGAGATGTTGTGCCGCACGCCGTTCTCCACGCGATTCTGCACCAAGCGTTCCAGCAGCACGGCGTTGCCGGTGGTGGTGGCCGGTCGCGGTTCGGCGTGGATGGTGACCGTCTGTTGCGGTGTCTGGTCTATCACGTGCTCGACGATGTCGGCGAGGTCCACAAAGGAGCGATCGAGCACTTCGCGTTCGGAGCGGGCGAGCAGGAGCAGCCCGTCGATGAGTCGCTCATGGCGGGCGTTGATCTCCAGCAGTGTGCCGCCGAGCTCCCGTACCTCAGGTATCGCGGCGTTGCGGTGTAGCGCGATTTCGAGCAGGGAGTGGTTGAGGGTGAGTGGGGTGCGCAGCTCGTGGGAGGCGTTGGCGATGAATCGCCGCTGGCCGTCGAAGGAGTGGTCGAGGCGTTCCAGCATGACGTCGAAGGTGTCGGCGAGTTCCTTGATCTCGTCCGGTGGGCCGGTCAGCGCGATGCGTCCACGCAGTTCCCGGTCGGCCGCGGGGGCGTTGGCGATCCGTCGGGCGGTGTCGGTAACCCGGTGCAGTGGCTGCAGCATCCGTCCAGCGACCAACCAGCCGAAGCCGATCGCGGCCGCTCCCACTACCACGAGTGCGATCCCGCCCTGGGCGAGTAGCGCGTCGAGCGCGTCCTGGTTGGTGTCATCGACGGCCTGACTCACCGTGACACCCGCGGACGGGGCGCCGGCTCTTCGGTACCAGCGATATTCGGTTCGGAGACGGAGGAGTGGGAGTATTCGGAACCGTCGGATAGCCGGTGGGACACGAGGACATACGTCACCGCGAGCAGCAGCATGCCGGCAAGTAGGAAGAGCCCGCCGTAGACGAGGGTCAGTCGAACGCGGATAGTCAGTCTGGCGGGCCGCGGGCGGTCATGGGATCCGGTACCCCACTCCCGGCTCGGTCAGCACCACCGGCGGGTCGCCTAGTTTGCGCCGGAGTTTGTGGATCATCATGCGCACCGCGTGGGTGAACGGGTCCGCGTGTTCGTCCCATGCCTTCTCCAGGAGTTGTTCGGCGGAAACCGCGGCGCCGTCGACGCGGAGGAGTTCGGCCAGGACGGCGAACTCCTTGCGGGACAGCGGGACGTACCGGCCGTCGCGGTACACCTCGCGCCGGTTCGGGTCGAGCAGGATACCGGCGCGGTGCAGGATCGGTGGCGTAGCCGGGCGGGTTCGCCGGCCCAGCGCGGTGACCCGGGCCGACAGCTCTCGGAAATCGAAGGGCTTGGGCAGGTAGTCGTCGGCGCCAAGGGCCAGTCCGGTGATCCGGTCGTCGATATCGGCGGCCGCGGTCAGCATCAGCACACGCGTCGAGGTGTCGCCGCCGACGAGCTGTCGGCACACCTCGTCCCCGTGCACGAGCGGCAGGTCACGGTCGAGCAGCACGACGTCGTAGTCGTGCACACCGATCCGTTCCAGCGCGGCGTCACCGTCGTAGGCAACGTCCACCGCGTGCGCCTCGTCGCGTAGCCACCTGGCCACCGAGTCGGCCAGCAGCGGTTCGTCCTCGACCACCAGGATTCGCATTCCACCATGGTGATGCATGGTGACGTCATGTCGGCGTCAACGTTTTTCGGTGACGGCCAGGAAAGTCGCGCCGGCTCTAATCTGATGCGGTCTCGCGCGGCCGGCTGGGCGTTCGTCGGTAACCGGGAGATCCGCAGCCTGGCCGACGCCGTCATGACGGCTCATGGGATCCGGTACCCCACTCCCGGTTCGGTCAGCACCACGGGTGGCTCGCCGAGCTTGCGCCGGAGCTTGAGGATCGTCATCCGCACGGTGTGGGTGAACGGGTCGGCGTGCCCGTCCCACGCCTTCTCCAGCAGCTGCTCGGCCGACACGGCCGCGCCGCCGGCCCGCAGCAGCTCGGCGAGGACCGCGAACTTTCAAAACCAGATCTACATCACACTGCGCGAAAGACCCAGGCTAGAACCGGAACCGCACGATGCGGGTGGACCGTTTCATGCCCGGCAGCAGGTTCATGAGGCGGTACATGCGGCGTACGTTCGTGGGCGCCTTGGCCATCAGCACCGGTGAGTCGTTCATCGGCGCCTCGTCGACGTATTCGAGCCGCGGATGCCACTCGGCCAGCGCGGCCGGATCGTTGAAGCCGCAGTGGAACCGGGTGTCGTACTTGCGCAGGGTGGGGTCCCATTTCGAGGTGCGCCACGCCCAGACCGCCACCGTGTCGAACTGTATTTGGCCGGTGGGGAAGGCGTCGACGACACTGGTCAGCAGCCGCCGGACGTCGGTCTCGGTCAGGTAGGGCACCAGTCCCTCGGCGATCATCAGCACCGGCCGGCCGCGGGGGATACGGTCCAGCCAGGTCAGGTCGGTGACGCTGGAGCCGATCAGGGTGTAGTGCTCGCGCGGCGGCAGGAATTGTCGCCGCAGTTCGATGATGGCGGGGTAGTCCAGGTCGTACCAGTCGACGGTGGCGGGCGGGTCGATCCGGTACACCCGGGCGTCAAGGCCGCAGCCCAGATGCAGCACCACCGCGTCGGGGTGATCGGCGAGGAAGCTTCGGGCCCAGTCGTCGTGGGCCTTGGCGCGCACCACGGCGCCGAGGCCCATCTGGCTGGTGCCGAATCTGCGGTTGTCGTAGTCGGGGTCGAGGCGGCGCATCGCCTGCTCGGCGTATTTGTCGCCGAGGATCGGGTCCGGCAGCCGGTTGTCCAGTGCTTTGGCCCTGAGGACCGGGCTGAGGGTCTTCTGCACTCCGACGAGTTCGGTGTCTTTCACGCCAACGACACTAGTGTCGCGTGATTCTGGTGAGCTTCCCCGGTGAACGTCGCCCCGATGAACCGTGCGGTACGGGTTTGGCATCGGGCCAGGTCGAGGTCGATGAGCACGGCGCCGGTGAGGTCGAGGTCGGTGTCGGGCCAGAAGGTGTCGATTGGCTGGTTGGGATCGTCGCCCGGACGCAGGTGGGTGGCCAGGATACGTTGGGCGGTGAGACGGACCTGGCGTTCCTGTACGCGCTCCGTGTACCTGGTGCGGGTCGGCTCAGCGGCGTCGTCGTCGGGCGGTTCGGAGGGCAGGATGTAGGGCATGCGCAGGTAGGCACACAGGACGTTCACCACGGTCGGCCTCTGGTGGGGGTTGTCCTGAGCGAGGCGTTCCAGAGAGTAAAACCCGCCCATGCGTATTGGAGCCTTGTCCGAACCGAGCTGGTCGACGGACTTGGCGTATAGCTCGGTGACCGTCGTTCGGCGGCGTCACGCTCACTCGCCGCGGCCACACGCTCGGCGTGAGCCTGCACTCGGTCGCGCTGGGCCAGCTCGGCCTCCCGGTGACGCAGCTCGGTGTGTCGGACATCGAGCTCCAGTTCCTGGGTGCGCTGGCGGCGGGCCGCCAGGTACAGGGCGAACAGGCCGCCGCCACCCACTGCGATCGACGCGGCGACCTTGATCGCGTCGAGCTGCGCGTCGCCTTCTTCTCCACATCGGCCAAGGCCAGGCCGTCGATCCACTGCCACAGCACCACCAGCACCACGCCGGTGGCCGCGAGCACCAGCACAGCGACCACCAGCGCCATCCACTGCGGCAACGGTGTGCGACTTGGCGCGGCGCTATTCACCGTAGTTCGGTGAGCCCGTGTCGCCAGTCGGTCCAGTGGTGGACGGTGAGCACGGCCAGTGCGGCGTCGACTGCGTGGTCACGACGACTCCGGCTGCGCCTCTTCGCCGTCGCCGGACACCTCGTGCGCACCGACCGCCGAAACACCCTCAAAATCCCCGAAACCTGGCCCCGGGCCGACAACATCACCCACGCCCATTACCGACTCGCCACGCTGTCCACACCCTGACCCGAGCGCCCTGCCTCCACGAGGAACGACCGGAGCACCCGCAGAACCTGCTCAGCGGGCGACACCCCACGCCCTCAACCAGACACCATCCCGCCGAAGACCAACAACGCCAACCCAAGATCGACAGACCAAGATCACGAAAGATCGAGGCTAGGGCATGAGGCCTCCCGACAGTCCTTTGTCCTAAACAGACAGTTTGTCGAGGATGGCGGCTACCTCCGGTGCTCGGTACAGGAATCCGACGTGCGAGGTGTCCAGGGTGTGGACGTCGTACGGGTTGTCTGGGGTCAGCGCGTCCGCTTCGGCGATCAGCCTGTCCTGCATGGCGATCGGGAGCGAACGGTCATCGGTGAGCCGGATGTAGCTGCGGGCGATCGTGCCCCACGTGTCTGCCTGGACCCGAGCATCGCCCATCATCACCGACAGCGATTCGTCGGGTTGCAGGATGTTGAGGAAGGCTCGAAACTGCTCGTCGGTGGTATCGGCCATGATCGCCGCCTTGAGCTTGGCGAGCAGGTCGGGGTCGGACGTGCGGTAGTTGGCCCGGCCGACTCCGAGTTCGGCGGGATCACCCACGTTCAGCGCGGACAGGGGGCTCATCAGGTTGGCGGCGAACTCGGGCTCTCCCATGTACTCGATGGGGTTGGCACGCTCCACACAGGACCAGGCGGAGATGTACACGAGCCGGTCCACCAGGTCCGGCACCAGGTTGCCAGCCACGCTGATGGCCGTTCCGCCGAGACTGGCGCCCGCCAGCACGACCGGCCCGTGCTCGGCGACGCGGCGGATGACGTCGACGACCAGGTTGGCGTTGTCCCGCAAGGTGACCTCGGCGAGCGTCGAGGGCTCCGCCGCCCACGCGCCGAGATCCTGCGGCGCCTGGTAGGCGACCGGGTACTGCGCATCCAAGCCGTGCCCGGGGAGGTCGACGGCGAAGCTGCGGTGACCGATCAGCGCGAGTTCACGCTGGATCGGGGGCCCACATAAACGAACTCGAGCCGGAACCGTGCACCAGTACGAAGGTCGGTGCCGAGCGCGGGCGTGACGAGGTGTTCGAAGACATGAGAAGTCGTCCTATCGGATCAAGTGCGCCAGACGTCGCCGACGCGGAAAAGTGGGGTGCCAAGAACCGAGGCCTATCGACCGCGAGTGCCAACTGACGACACCGGCCGGAGGCCGTGCGGGTGTGACGGGCTGAACCGATCGTCAACGACCGGCGGAGCACCTATCTCAGGCGGTCCGGAAGCGGACGAACATGTAGACCATGATCGTTACCCTAACCGACGCTATGGCCCGCCGCGGTGGTTCTCGACAACGAGGGGACGACCCGCCTGCTCAAGACGCCCACGACGCTCGACGAGCCCGCCGTGGGGGTGTACAACGCGCTCACGCTCGCCGAGCGCGAACTCGACCTGCCGGCGGGCTCGCTGCTGGGCGAGGTCGGGTACTTCGGTCTCGGCACCACGGTCGCCACGAACACGCTGATCGAGCGAACGGGTGTGCGGACCGGGATCATCACCACCCGCGGCTTCCGGAACACCGTCCTCACGCAGCGCGGCATGGGGGCGTGGGCCGGCAGGGAACCGCACGAGATCGCCCACTACGCGCAGCGCAGGAACCCCGAGCCGATCGTGCCTTGGGAGCTCATCGAAGAGGTCACCGAGCGGGTCGACTACCGGGGCGCGATCCTCGCCCCGCTTGACGAGGACGACGTGCGCCGGGCCGTCAGGTCGCGGTAGTCAGACCGGCGGCGGCGCCCGGCTGGGTCAGGATCTCGATCTTCTAGCCGCCGGAAGCGTCTGTGCGCATCTCGTCCAGTGCCGCCACCAGCCGCCGTATGCCGGTGCGGGTGGTGTCGCGTTGCCGGGTCGGTAGCTGCGTGAACAGGCTGTCCTCGATCTTCGCGAGCGCGATGCGGGTGGCCTGCCACGCGCGGCGGCCGCGCGGGGTGATCGCGATGGTGCGCCTGCGGCGGTCGTCGGGGCCCGGTTCGCGGGTTGCGTGGCCGTTGGCCTCCAGTTCGTCCATGACCCGCACGACCTTGCTCTTGTCCAGGCCGAGGGCCTCGGCGAGCTCGAGCTGGCTCTGCGCGGGCTCGCCGATCAGGCGGGTCAGCACCTCGTAGCCCCACAGCGACAACCCCTGCGCGCGCACCGCGGGGAGCTCGAGGGTGCCGAGGTTGCGGTAGAGCTGGAGCGCGAGCCAGTGCAGGTCGTTCCGCGGCGAGGCCATGTCCGCTACTGTATCACCGTGAGATGATCTCACAGTGAATCTAATTGGAGGACGTTGTGCGGGCGTTTGTGTTGCGGGAGTACGGGACCGCGCCGATGGTCGAGGAACACGACGAGCCGAGGGCACGTGCCGGGCTCGTCGCGGCGCCCGTGCTCGCCGCCGGTGTGAACCCGGTCGACGTGGCGATCGCGGAGGGGATGCTCGGCACCGCCGAGCCGGTGCCGAGGGTGCTCGGGAACGAGGCGGTCGTGCGGCTCGACGGCCGGGTGGTGTACAGCCAGCGAACCTCCGGCTCGTTCGCCGAGACCACGCTGGTCGACCCAGCGGGTGTCCTCGACGTCCCGGACGGTGTCGAGCCGGCGACCGTGTTCCTCGCTGGCATCTCTGGTCAGCCGGCGTGGATCCCGCTCGAGACCACCGCGGGCCTGCGGCCCGGCGAGACCGTCCTCGTGCTCGGCGCGACGGGCGCGGCTGGGCAGGTCGCAACCCAGGCGGCCAAACTCCTCGGCGCGGGCCGCGTGGTCGCCGCCGGCCGGCACGCCAAGACCCTCGACTCGTTGCTCGACCGCGGCGCGGACGAGATCGTCATCTTGGGCGGCGATGACGACGCGGCGGCACTGCTCGAGGCGACCCGCGGCGGCGCGGACGTGGTGTACGACCCGCTGTGGGGAGCACCTTTCGTGGCCGCGCTGAAGGCCACCAAGCCGGGCGGCCGAACCGTCACCGTCGGCAGAAGCGCGGGCGAGCTGGACGCCGCGGTGCCCGTGTTCGCGTTCCTCGGCAAGTCGATGCTGACTTACCGCAACGGAGAAGCAGACCCACAGGTGATCGGCCACGCGTTCCGGCGGATGCTGCGGCACGCTGCGGCTGGCGAACTAGCCGTCGACACGACGACCTTCGCGCTCGAGCACGCGGCCACAGCGTGGGCAGCACAACAAGCCATGCCGCACGGCAAGATCGTGCTGCGAATGGACAACCACTGACCAGGCGCCGGACGGCCACGACGACACCGGAGGTTACAACGGAGGTTGCGAGCGATGTCGCTCTGAAAAGAGTGCCAACGTCCAATTAGCGCGTGCTGGCGCTTGGTGACGCCGTCGGGTCGGCGTGGAGGTGCATCACCTGGAGGCCGAACCGCTCGCGGTAGCGGTGCACCTTCTCGATGATCGCGCCGGGCTGCCGACCAGCGTGGAGCTGATCTCCTAGGCTGGCTCGATGAACGTCGTGTGGGCGAAGGTGCGCTTGGAGGAGTACCTGGCCTTGTTGGGGCGGTTCTCTCCGCGTACAACCTCGTCCGGGCAGTTTCGACAACCACGCCGCGTTCGGCCCTACATGCGAGGACATGCCTCTCGGCTCACTCGATGGCGACTTGGAGGGCCGCCGCCAACTCCTTCGGGTGGGTGAGCATGGCTTCGTGGCTGCCATCGCAGTCCACAGTTCTCGGGTTGGTGAGCCGGGCGGCGGCAGCGCGGTAGATCTCCTGGGGGACCGCCTGATCGCCGCGGAGGAACACGAAGCTCGATGGAGGTTGGTCGGTCCAGAAGCGGGCGAGCTGGATGGGTTGGTCGAACCAGCCGTATGGGCTGGGGACGAGCCTGCTGACAGTGTCGCGCAGCGTCGACTCCTCGGCGTCCTGCATGAACGTCGCCTGCCACATGTCCGCGGGGATCGCGACGGTGCGGTCGGGTGTCTGCGCGGCCATGGCGGCCACTGCCTCGGCCAGCTCACGCGGGAGGACGTCGTTGATGCACTCGCCGTTGTGGAGCACCCACGCGTCGACGAACACGACCCGCCGTACCTGGGTACGGAGTCGATCGGCCACGATCTGGATCACTGGGCCGCCGCCGCTGTGGCCGACGAGCGTGAAGTCGGTGAGTCCCTGCTCGTCGAGTTGGCGGACCAGGTCGTCGGCCATGTCATGGAGGGTGATGCCGGCGCGGTCCACGTCTCCTTCTTCGAGGCCGCGGAGTGTTGGTGCGACCACGTCGTGGCCGGCCGCGCGCAGGTTGTCGGCGACCGCGTCCCAGGCCCAGCCGCCCTGCCAGCCGCCGTGTACAGAACAATCTTCATTCGCTCTCTCCTTCAGCGCAACGGTTCGCGAATTCCGGTGGGCAGGGTGCGTTCGTGTCCCACATCGACCGGGTCGACGGCAGTGCCCAGGTAGTGCCTGCTGACTTCCTCGTCATTGCGCAGTGCGGCCGCGGTGTCGGCGCGGGTGATCGTGCCGTTCTCCACGACCACGCCGAGGTCGGCGATGTCGAGCGCGGCCGCCGCGTTCTGTTCGGCCAGCAGGATCGTCACGCCGTCGTCGACGAGTTGGCGCAGGACGTCGAGGATCTGCGCCACCAGCAGTGGCGCGAGGCCGAGGGACGGTTCGTCGAGCAGCAGTACGGAGGGCTCGCGCACGAGGGCTCTGCCGATCGCCAGCATTTGTTGCTGCCCACCGGAGAGCAGGCCGGCCCGGCGGCCGCCGAACTCCTCCAGGACGGGGAACAGCGTGAAGACGCGGTCGAGCCGGGGGTCATGGGCGCCGGCGCCCCGCAGGCCCACTCGGAGGTTCTCCAGCACCGTCAGTTCTGTGAAGAGCTGACGGCCTGCGGGGACGAGGCATAGTCCGTGGCGGGCCACCCGGTGGGCCGGTAGTCCGGTGATGTCGTCCGTGCCCAGCTCGACGGTGCCTGTTGTGGGGCGGTGCAGTCCGGCGATGCAGTGGAGCAGCGTGGTCTTGCCGGCGCCGTTGGCGCCGATCATGGCGACCATCGTGCCGTCCGGCACCTCACAAGACACGTCGTGCAGTGCCCTGGTCGCGCCGTACCGGGCCTCGATGTCGCGTACCGCCAGTTTCATGGCTTCACTCCCAGGTAGGCGGCGATGACGTCCGGGTTCGCCTGCACCTCATGCGGAGCGCCGTCGGCGATGACCTTGCCCGCGTCCAGCACCGTGACGCGGTCGCTGACCGTCATCACCAGCTCCATGTTGTGTTCGATGACGACGAGTGAGATCCCGCCAGCGCGGACGGCGTGCAGCGCCGCGGCGAGGTCGGCGGTCTCGGTGTCGTCGAGCCCGGCCGCCGGCTCGTCGAGCAGCAGCAGATCGGGGCCGGTGGCGAGCCCCCGGGCGACCTCGACGAGCCGTTGCGCGCCGGCGGGGACGTCGGCGGCCGGGGTGTCGGCGAACTGTTCGAGCTCGAGGAATGCGAGCAACTCGTCCGCGCGGCCGGCAGAGGCCCGTTCTTCCCGTCGTGTCCTCGGTAGGCGCAGGCCGTCGGAGAGGAACCGCGCCCGGGTGAAGCGGTAGGCGCCCAGCATGACGTTCTCGCGCACAGTGAGTGTGTGAACGAGCCGGGCCGACTGGAAGGTGCGGGCCAATCCCATGGCCGGCAGTCGGTGGGGGCGGGTGCCGGTGATGTCCTTGCCGGCGAACTCGACCCGTCCCGAGTCGGGCTTGGTGAACCCGGTCATCAGGTCGAGGAGGGTGGTCTTGCCGGCGCCGTTGGGTCCGATGATCGCGTGGACGGTGCCGGGTGCGACGGCGAGGCTGACCTGGTCGACCGCCGTGAGGCCGCCGAAGCGGCGGGTCAGTGCGTGCACGGCGAGCAGTGGCGCGTCGGAGGTGGTCATCGCATCACCAGTTTCTTGATCGAGCCCCAGACGCCGTGGGGGAGATAGGTGATCACGACGATGAGCACGACCCC
The DNA here is from genome assembly GCF_036402745.1 of Actinophytocola sp. Taxonomy (GTDB): domain Bacteria; phylum Actinomycetota; class Actinomycetes; order Mycobacteriales; family Pseudonocardiaceae; genus Actinophytocola. Next base: position 13,791 of record NZ_DASWSJ010000097.1, read on the forward strand.
GGCGACGAACGGGGACCACGTCGCGAAGCTCTGGCCAAACTCGGGCAGACCCTGAAGGACCAGCGCGCCCAGCAGCGGACCGACGAGGGTTCGCGCGCCGCCGAGCGCGAGCATGATCACGATGCTGAACACGACGGTCACCCCGACCACTTCCGGAGAGATGAACCGGAGGTAGTAGGCGTACAGGCTGCCGCCGAGCGAGGCGTACACCGCCGAGACGACGAAGGCGCTCGTCTTGTACCGAGAGGCGTTGATGCCCAGCATGGTCGCGGCCGCGGGGTCGGCGGCGATGGCGGACAGCGCGCGGCCGGTCTGAGACCGTTGGAGGTTGCCGACGAACCACGCGCCGAGCCCGCACAGGACCAGCAACAGGTAGTAGTTCGCCTCGTCGGAGAAGAACACCAGCGAGCCCACCTGCAGGCTCGGTATGCCGACGAGCCCGGAGGGACCGCCGGTGAAGTCGGTCAGACCGGCCGCGAGGGACTCGGTGATCACCGCGAGGCCCAGCGTGGCCAGCGCGAGGTAATAGCCGCGCAGGCGCAGGAACACCGCACCCAGACCCGCCGCCACCAGCGCGGAGATCCCCGCCATGACGATCATGGCGACCGTGGTGGGCCAGTGCCACGCGAGGGTGAGCAGACCGGCCCCGTAGCCGCCGATCGCCATGAACAGGGTCTGGCCAAGCGACACCTGGCCCGCGTAACCCATCAGCAGGTTCAGGCCCAGCACGATGAGGAAGAAGATGCCGGCGATCACCAACAGCCCGATCCAGCCCGGCACGAGGAACGGCAGAACCACCACGACTGCCAGGGCTGCCAGCGGCACCACCTTGCGGACCGTGGTGTTCGACGACCCGGCGCGACCGGAGGACGTGGGAGACGGCGTGGTGGGGGACGCCTCGGAACGGATGGTCATCGCCGCACCTCGCTCGCCTTGCCCAGCAACCCGGTCGGCCGCACCAGGAGCAGCACGATCAGCACCCCCATCGCGATCACCTGCGCCAGCTCTCCACTCATGTACCTGCTGAACACCCCTTGGAGCAGACCGAGCACGAGGCCACCGAGCACCGCTCCGATATTGCTGCCCAGGCCGCCCGCGACGGCCGCGATGAAGCCCGCGACGGCATACGGCGTGACCGTGGTGAACTGGAGGAAGGTCGCCGGGATGACCGTGGTGCCGGCGAGTGCGGCCATCGCGCCGGACAGGCTGAACGCGATCAGCCGGATCCGGCCGACGTCGACGCCCTGTAGTGCGGCGGCCTCGGGGTTGTTCGCCGTCGCCCGCATGGTCAGTCCAAGCTCGGTGCGTCGCAACAGGAACCACAGCGCTACGACTGCGAGAGCAAGGGCACCGACGATCCAGAAGTACTGGGAGACGATCCGCACGCCGCCCACCGTCACCGCGGTGTCGCCGGTGAACGGCTGCATCGTGTACGGCAGGTTGCCCCACACGAGCAGCAGCAGCCCGCCGATCGCCTGCAGCAGGCCGACCGTGACGAGCAGCATGCGGTCCGGCGTGGCGCGGGCTGCGGCCGGCATCATGATCACCCGGTCGACGCCCGCCAGCAGCAGTGCGAAGAGGACGACCACGATCAGCACCACCATAAATGGTGATACGCCCAGCCACTGCTGCACCGACACGGCGACCAGTGCTGCGAAGACGACGAACCCGCCCTGGGCGAGGTTGATGATGCGGCTCATCGAGTACACAAGGGACATGCCCAGCGCGATCAACGCGTACACGCAGCCGTCGGCGAGTCCACCGACGACGACTTGAACCAGTCCGCTCATCGGTCACCGCCCCACGTAGGTGATACGGCCGCCGCGGGCGTCGACGATGCCGACGTCGGCGGGACCGATGCCGCGGTGGTTGTCGTGGGCGAACGAGTAGGTACCGACCACGCCCTCGACGCCGCGCAGGTTCTCCAGGGTGTCCCTGACCTTGGCGGTGTCGCCGTTCGCGTCGTCCAGAGCGCGGGCGAGGAGCAGCACGGCGTCGTAGCCGACGCCGGGACCGAAGTCGGGCTCGCCGCCGAACCTGTCGCGGAAGTCTTTGTGGTAGCGCTCTTCCAGCTCGCGCACGGCGGGACTCGGGTTCTGCTGTTGCCACCAGAAGTCCCGCGTCGCGGGGATGAGCAGCGTCTCCGGCGCGTAGTCGGCGATGCGCTGCAGGAACGTGTACGTGAGGTTCCCGTCGGTGGTCGCGACCGGAAGCTTCAGGCCCATCTGGTGTACGCCCTTGAACGCGACACCGGCGGCCGCGCCGGTGCTCCAGACGACCAGGGCCTGCGGGTCGCCTGCTGTAGCGGCCTGCAGCTGCGAGGTCACCGACACCGCGCTCGGGCTGTAGCTCGCCTGGCCCACGAGCGTGAGCCCGGCGCCTTCGATCGCCTGCTGGGTCGCGTGCGCGCCGTCGATCCCGCTGGAGTCGGTGGTGTGGATGAGCCCGATGCGGGTGATGCCCTTGCTCTTCCAGTACCGCATGACACGGTCGGCGAGGACCGTCGTCGGTGCGCTGGCCGACCACTGGTAGGAGCCGGGATCCGGCTTGATGCCGGGAGAGAGGCAGTAGTTCACCAGGCCCGCACTCGCGGCGAGGGGGATCACCGCTCGGCAGGGGCCGGACAGGGACGGGCCGATGATGGCCTCCACGGCACCGAGCATCTTCCTGGTCTGGAGCACGGCCTGGGCCGGATTGCTCTGGTCGTCCGCGGTGCGCAGCTCGACGCGGTGGCCGTCGACGCCGCCATCGGCGTTGATCTCGTCCACCGCGAGCTGCGCACCTTGCAGCTCGCCGACTCCGAGCTGGCTGCCGTTCCCGGTCTGGCTGGTGATCAGCCCCAGCGCGAACACCGCGGAGTCGTCACCCGCGGCGGGCAGAGCACAACCTGTCAGACCGAAAAGGAGAAGGGCGGCGGCGGCAGATCGCCACCGGCGCCGCGATGCGGGTAACGAGACACCAACGACCATTGGTTCACCTATTTCTTCTGCTTTGAAGAACAGTGCTCTGTTTAGCAGTGAGCGAGCGAGAGAGTCAACCCATGTCGTTTTTCTGACAAGCAGTCGTGGTAGCGCTGACATGCACTACTATTTCTGCTATGAAGAAGACTGCAGGTGATCCGGCCGCGATCGAGCACACGTCCGCTCCGCAGTACCCGATCGAGTCGGTGGACAACGCCCTCCGGGTCCTGCTCCTGCTCGGGGAACGCAGCGAGCTGCGGTTGACGGACGTCGCGGAGTACCTGGGGGTCGCGTCGTCGACGGCACATCGGCTGCTCGCGATGCTGCAGTACCGCGGGTTCGTCCGGCAGGACGCGCGGTCCAAGACCTACCGGCCCGGCACGTCCCTGACCGGGGTGGCGTTCGCGGTCCTGCAGCGCTTCGACGTCCGTGAGGCGCTGCGACCGGTCCTGGAGGACCTCAACCGTTCGCTCGCCGAGACCGTCCACATCGGAATCCTGGACGGCACCGTGGTGCGGTTCATCGACGCACTGGAGAGTCCGCGCGCGGTGCGGGTGGCGTCCCGGCTCGGTCAGTCGATGCCGGCCAACTGCACCTCGACGGGTAAGGCCATGCTGGCCGAACTGTCCACTGACGACCTCCGCAGGTTGTATCCGAACGAGGACCTCGAGGCGCTCACCGGCAACTCCGTCCGCAACCGCACTGACCTGGAGCTGGAGATCGAGGTCATCCGGCGCAAGGGATACGCGACGAGCAGCGAGGAGAGCGAGGAGGGCGTGTCGTCGGTGGCGGTGGCGTTTCCTCGCGGCACCTCACCGATCCAGCTCGCGATGAACGTCGCCGTCCCCGTGACGAGGATGTCGCACAACGACGTCCGGCGGATCGGTGAGCAGCTCAGGGCGACCGTCGCCGACGCGACCAAGCTCCTGCACTAGGTCCGTCCCAGCCGGGCCATCTCGTGGCGCCAGGCCACGCCCTCGTGGAACGCGGGCCCGAGGTCCGGCAGCTCGGCGAGGTCCTTGGGCGGCAGGTCGACCGGCGTGCCGCCCGCCGTCACCACGGCCAGGGTCATCCGCGCGATGCCGTCGACCGACAGCGCCCGCAACACCGCTTCCTGCACCGACGAGCCGGTGCTGGTGAGGCCGTGTCCGCGCAACAGCACGACGGGATGGTCGCCCTTGGCCGCGACCATCTCCGCGGCGAGGCGCCGGTCGCGCACGAGAACTCCGCGTGGGTAGACCGGCACACCCGCGGCGGCCAGCTTGGTCCCCGGGATGTCGAACGCCCCGACGATGGGGTGGATGCGCAGGCCGGCGAGGTCCGCCGCGACGACGGATGGCGGGTGGGCGTGCACTACGGCCGTCACTGCCGGATCGGCGCGGAACACCTCGGTGTGCAGGGGCAGTTCGTTCGGCACCGACCACCCGTCCAGCTCGCCCGTCGCCCCGGGCGCGCCGTCGAGGTCGACAAGTCGGACGTCCTCGGCCGTGGTCCAGGCCAGCCCGCGCTCTTGCGGGCCGCGGCAACGTACGAGGACGTGGTCGGCGTCGACCCGGACCGAGATGTGTCCGAGGAAGCCGTCCGCGAGTCCCCGCGCGGCGAGCACTCGGCACCCGTCAGCGACGAGCTGCCGGGTCTGGTCGAGGTCGGTCATGAGGCACCTGCCGGGGTCGGGAGTTGGTGCACGCTGGCGATTCCTTCCTCATAGGACGCCTTCGCGGTCACGAGGCGGCGGATGACCAGGAGCGCCTTGGGCCAGTTGACAGCCGCGCCGCCGCACAGCAGGCCGTCCGCATCGCGGTACACCGCGGCGAACCGGGGCCGTTCGGCCCGGGGATCGCCGAGTACCTCGTGCCCGTCGCCACGATGTGGACGGCCGACGATCTGGATGCGCCAGTCGTACTGGTCGCTCCAGACATACTCGGTCGGCTCGTAGGCGTGGGGTGCGCCGGGATGAACGATGTTGTGTGCCACGCAGTTGGCCTGTTCGACGGCGTTGGTCCAGTGTTCGACCCGGACCCGTTCGTCGTGGCCCGGGTGGTACCAGCGCGCGATGTCGCCGACCGCGTACACGTCCGGCCGGTCGACCGCGCGGCAGAACCTGTCGCACACCAGCCCGTCCTCGACGAGCAGCCCGGACGTCTCGAGCCACGACACGTTCGGTGTCGCGCCGATACCGGCCACCACGACGGCGGCGCGCAGGACCGCGCCGTCGGTGAGCGTCACCGTCAGGTCGCCGAGGTGCCCCTCGATGTCCTGGACGCCGGTCCCGAAGTGGGTGGCGACGCCGTGGCGGCGGTGCACGTCACCGACCAGCGCGCCGACTTCGGGTCCCAGCACCCGGCCGATGGGGCACGGCAGCGGGTCGACGACGGTGACCTGCCGGCCGGCCGTGTGCAGGGTGCCGGCGATCTCCGCGCCGATGAACCCGCCGCCGACCACCACCACAGGGCCGCTTGTGTCCAGGTCAGTGCGGAGCCCGCGGCTGTCGGCGACGGACCGGATCACGCGCACCCCGGACTCCGCCGGCCACGGGGCGAGCCGGGCGGCCGAACCGGTGGCGAGAACCACGGTGTCGTAGGAGATCCGAGTGCCGTCGGCGAGGACGACGGTGTGGCCGGCGACATCGAGGTGCTCGGCCGGGACACCGAGCCGCAGGTCGATCCCGCTGGCGGCGGCGGTCTCCCGGTCCAGCAGCGTGATCCGACTGGTGTCCCACGTACCGGCGAGGAAGTGTTTCGACAGCGGTGGTTTGTCGTACGGCAGGTCCGGTTCTGCGCCGACCAGCACGACACGTCCGTCGTACCCCTTGGCGCGCAGCGCCTGCGCCGTGCGGACGCCGCCCACAGACGCGCCGACGATCGCGACGGTGCCGGGCATCAGTCCGACACGGTCAGTGCGCTGACCGGGCAGCTGAGGGCGGCGGTCTCGACCCGAGCGCGGTCCTCTTCGTCGATCACGTCCTTGCGCAGCACCACCGTGCCGTCGTCGTCGATGTCATACACGTCGGGCGCGCCGGTGACACAGTTGCCGTACCCCTCACACACGTCGTGGTCGGCGGTGACCTTCGGCATGGTCTCCTCCTCTGGTCAGGATCGCTTCTTCGGTGCGGCGGACACGCCGATCCCGCCGTCGGGGTGGACGGTCTCGCCGGTGATCCCGCGGGCCCGTCCCGAGGCGAGGAACACATAGCTCCAGGCGTGGTCCTCGCCGCTGAGCGCGACGCGAAGCGGCACCCGCGCGGCGAGCTCAGCGGCGCGGTCCGGCGTGTCGCCAAGGCTACGGTCGGCGGTGCCCAGGCTCGGCAGGCCGCGCAGGTCGGTGCCCACGGTGCCGCCGGGTGCTACGCCGTTGACGCGGATGTCCGGTGCGAGGTCGTGCGCCAGCGCGGTGACCAGGCCGCGTACGGCGAACTTGGACGCCAGGTACAGCACGCCGCCGCGACCCGGGTAGTAGGCGGACGTCGACTCGGTGAGCAGCACGACGCCCTGGCCAGACTCCTTCAGTGCCGGCAGCGCGGCTTTCACCGAGTGCAGGTGGCTCTTGACGTTGGTGCGGAACATCTCGTCGAATGCGTCGTCGAGCACGTCGGCGTCGATGTCGGTGATGCTGCGGTAGAAGTCGAACACCCCGACGCAGTTGACGAGCAGGTCGAGGCCGCCGAACGCGTCCACTGCCGCACACACCGCCTCGTCGTTGGCGGCTCGCGTCGTCGCGTCTCCCACTACGACCGGCACTTCGGGCCGGGCCGCGGCGAGGGCGTCGGCCTTGGCCCGATCTCGTTCGAGCACGGCGACCCGTGCGCCTTCGGCGCCGAACGCGTCCACGACGGCCCTGCCGATACCCGAGCCTGCGCCGACGACCAGCGCGCGACGTCCGTCCAGCCAGCCGGTCACGGAGTCTCCTCGTCCGCGGTCTCCGTGACGAGCGGTCCGAACGGGTGACCGATCATGGCCGAGAACGTCGCCGTGCTCTGCCAGGTCAGCGCTTCGAGTTCCAGGGGGCAGAGGGCGACCCACTGGCCCGACTTCGGCGACTCGACCAGCAGCCGCGCGCCGTTGCGGGTCTCCACTCGGCGGACCTGGATCTCGGCGAACTCGTTCGCGATGCGCAGCGGTTCGCCCGTCGCTCTCGCGAGCAGCTCGGCGTGCCGGGCGGCCGCCTCGGTCGCGGCCCTGGCGTCCTCCTCTTCGCCTTCCCATTTCAGGTTCATAGGAAGATCGCCAGGTTCTGCATGCGGATCACCGAGTCGTCGACGAGGATCACGCGACGGGCGAGTCGCCACCCGTCCGCCGTGCGGCGCAGCAGGTCCTCGCGGCCGGCCGAGACCAGCGCGCCGGCGAGCACGTCCCCCCGGCTACGGAACAACAGGGTGGCCGACTCCACGACGAGGTGGTCCGGTTCGTCGGTGGCGAACGTGCGCACGTTCGACAGGTGGTGCCGCAGACGCGACGGCGGGTCCTCGGTCCACGCGTGTTCGGTGAGGAACCGGGCGACGCGGCGCGAGAGGGAGTACTTGTCCTCGTCGAAGTGCGCCATCCCGGGTGCGGTGTCGAACCCGGCGCCCACCGCCGTGGTGACCCGGACCGGCATCAGGTAGTGGACGTCGTCGGTCAGCAACGCCAACCAGTCCTCATAGGACTGTCCATCGAGCAGCCAGGCCTCGTCGACCAGCCACTGGTGTGCCTGTAGGTGGCGTGGGTCGTCGAACGGCAGCGGTGTTCCGGCGCGCTCGAGCCGCGACGCGTGCGCGCCGAGCACCGACCGGCTGGAGTGGGTGGCGGGCGAGGTCATGCGATCACGCCCTCGCCCGCATTACCGACCTCGACGGGCGCGGCCGACTTCACGGGGCGCTCGAGGTGGTCTGCCCATCGGGCGAGCAACTCGCGTTGGTTGTACTCGCTGTAGCCGGTGTGCGCGACGCCCGGGCCATGGAACTCTTCGCGGGTGAGTGCGGGGGAGACCTCGGTGCCGTCCTCGAGGACACCCATCCGGCTGTTCAGCCGCAGCCTGCGGGCCATCGACCCGGCGGCGGTGTTCGTCAGCGACACCCAGTTCTCGACGTCGTCCTGTTCGAACATGCCGGTCGACCCGAAGCACATCAGGTATGCCTTGTAGGACAACGCCTTGTACTCCTCGGGCGCCTCGGCGTCCACCGCGAACCAGGACAGCACCTCGGTCTCGTTCTCGCTCACCGGCTGCCACTGCCGCACGGAGATGAACGGCAGCACGTCGTCGGACTCGGCCACCTTCGGCCAGTTGTGCACAAAGGACAGGTTCGGGAAGACCGACGCCGCCGAGATCATGAAGCCGTCCTCGCCGATGACCTTCTGCTGGTCGGCGGAGAGACACTCCTTCATCCGGTCGACCATCTCATGCGGGTACCCGACGTAGCGGGTGCGTTCGTCGAAGTCGCCCGGCGGCAGCTTGTAGGTCGTGCCGCCGCCGTTACCGGCCCAGTAGGTGGCCCCGTCCTTGCGCTTCTCCGCCTTCGGCTCGCGGAACAGTCCGATCTCGACGACGGACGTGTGCGTCTGCGGCGTGTGGTACATGTCGCCGGCGAAGTTCTCGGCGCCGATCTTCCAGTTCGCCTTGATGCGCCAGCGTTGTGGGCCGCGCAGCTCGATGCCGCTGCGGCTCTGCTTGGTGTAGTAGTCGAGGTAGAACCTGAAGTCGCCGAGGAAGTCGGTCAGCGGTGGCGCGTCCGGGTCCAACGAGATGAAGATCATTCCGTTGTAGCTGTCCAGGTTCGGCGCCGGCAACAGCCGCTGTCCCTTGCGCCGGAAGCCGTCCTCGCCGCCGTAGGCCTCCCGGTGGAACGGCAGGCCTACGATCCGCCCGTCGTTGCGGTAGGACCAACCGTGATAGGGGCACCGGAAGTGCGATGCGTTGCCGATCTCGGCACGGCAGACCTGCATCCCCCGGTGCAGACACATGTTGAAATGCGCGCGCACCACGCCGTCCTCGCCGCGGACGACGATGAACGAGTCGTCCAGAACCCGGCGCACCACGTAGTCCCCCGGCTTCGCGATCTCCGACTCGTGTGCGACGAACACCCAGGCCCTGCCGAAGATCCGCTCCCTCTCCAACTCGAAGATCTCGCGGTCGTTGTAGATGTGTGCCGGGATCATGCCGCGGCGCACATCGGACAAGGTGCCGGACTGGTCGGTCATCCTGGTGATCCCCTCGGTGTGACCACTGACTTCTCTACTAGTCAGAACTTAACTCTGGCCAGTAGAGCACTTGGTGGTTCAATGGGTCAACCTGGTCCAACATCCATCTCTGTCTAACAGAGACGACGACTGGACAACAGAAGATGTCGGGGTTACGGTCACGCTGCCCGGTAGTACCTGGTCAACGAGGACGAGAGGGGCTGCCCGTGACCTATGTGATCGGTATCGACATCGGTGGAACCTTCACGGACGCGTTCGCGGCGGACGAGTCCGGACGTGTCGCTGCCGCCAAGACGCCATCGACCCCACCCGACTTCTCCCAGGGCTTCCTGACGGTGCTCGACGAGCTGGCCGCCACGCTCGGTGTAGCCACAGAGGACCTGCTCGCCGACACCCACTACATCGTCCACGGCACCACGTCCACGTTGAACGCGCTGGTCACCGGCGACGTGCCGATGGTCGGCTTCCTGACCACGCGCGGCCACGCCGACTCGATCGCGATCATGAACCTCGAAGGGCGGTACGCCGGGCTCAGCTCGGACCAGGTCCAGGACATGGTGCTGACCGACAAGCCGAAGCCGCTCGTTCCGCCGCACCTGATCAGGGAGATCGACGAGCGCGTCGACCACAAGGGTCACGAGGTCGTGGCGCTGGACGAGGAGGGCACACGGGCGGCGATCCGTGAGCTGATCGCAGCGGGCGCGCAGGCGATCGCGGTGTCGCTGCTGTGGAGCTTCCGCAACGACGCGCATGAACGGCGGGTCGGGGAACTGATCGCGGAGGAGGCGCCCGCGGCGTACGTCGCGCTGTCCTGCGACGTGAGCCCGCGGATCCGGGAGTACGCACGGAGTGCGACGACCATCATGAACACGCAGGTCGGGCCTCGGTTGCGGGACTATCTGCGGCCCATCGAGGCCGAGCTACGCGACCGCCGGTTCGGTGGTTCGCTGCTGGTCATGCAGGGCTCCGGTGGCTGCGTCGACTCGAGCGTCGCGCCGTCGCGCGCCATCACCACGATCGGGTCGGTGCTCACCGGCGGCGTTGTCGGCTGTACCCGCCTCGCCGGCGCACTCGGCCACCGCAACGTCATCTCCACCGACATGGGCGGCACGACGTTCCTCGCGGGGCTCGTGGTCGACGGCGAGCCCGCGGCCACCACGTCCACCGTGCTCAACCAGTACCAGCTGAATGTGCCGATGGTTGACGTACATACCATCGGCGCCGGTGGCGGTGCCATCGCCTGGGTCGACGCCGGCCGCAACCTGCGGGTCGGACCACGCAGCGCGGGCGCCCGCCCCGGTCCGGCCTGCTACGGGGAGGGCGGCACCGAACCGACGGTGAGCGACGTGGACCTCCTACTGGGCATCATCAATCCGGACAACTTCCTCGGCGGGCGGAAGAAACTGTCGAAGGACCTTGCCGCCGACGCGGTCCGCACCCACCTCGCCGAGCCGCTCGGCATGTCCGTGGACGACGCGGCGGCGGCGGTCTACGCCATCCAGAACGCCCAGACCGCCGACCTGGTCCGCAAGGTGGTGGTCACCTCCGGCCAGGACCCGCGTGACTTCGTGCTCTACGCCTTCGGCGGCGCGGGCCCCATGCACTGCGCGAGCTACGCGGCCGACCTCGAGATCGCCGAGGTTGTCGTGCCGCTCGGCTCGACCGCGGCGGTCTTCTCCGCCTACGGGCTCGCCGCATCGGACATCGTCCTCACTGCGGAGCTGTCCGCACCGGGCAACTTTCCGACACCTGTCGACGACTTCAACGCCGCGTTCGCGCAGCTGCGGTCCGAACTGGACGGTCGACTGGCCGGCCAGCGGTTGAGCTTCGCCGATGTGGCGTACCGCAACGAGGTCGACATGCGCTACACGATGCAGCTCGCCGAGGTGTCCACCCCGGTGCCGGACGAGCAGGTCACCGACACCGGGCTCGCCGCGGTGGCGACCGCGTTCGGCGACCGGTACGAACGCTTGTACGGCAAGGGATCCGGCTTTGCCGAGGCCGGGCTGCAGCTGATCACCTACCGCACCAAGGCGGTCGGCGTGCTGCCGATCCGGCCACAGCTCGGCGAGGTCGGCGCCGCCACCGGCGCACCGGCGCCGAGCGGCACACGCCGGGTGTTCCTGGACGCCCGCCGTGGGTGGCAGCCCGCGGACATCTTCGACTACCGGGACCTCGCGGCCGGGCACGAGCTCAAGGGCCCGGCCGTGGTGGAGGCGCCCACGACCACCGTCGCGCTGCCCGAGGGATGCATCGGCCGAGTCGACCGGCTCGGCAACCTTGTCATCCGATACACCAAGGCCTGAGAGGACCTCCGATGCCCGTCATCCCGGTCGCCGGCGCCGAGGAGTTCGCCGAGCTGCCCGCCACGCCCGCTGAGACCCGCCGGATCGTGGGCGACGCCGTGCGCCTGCACGACGTCGCCCGGTCGGTGGTCGACGACCTCGATCCGCTCACCTACGAGGTGATCCGCCACCGCCTCACCTCGATCACCGAGGAGATGGGCGAGGCGCTCAAGCGGATGTCCGGCTCGGTCGTGGTGACCGACTGCAACGACTTCGACGCCGCGATCATGGACGAGGTCGGGGACGTCGTCCAGGTCGGCCACTACAACACCGAGCTGGCGGCTTCGCTCGACATGGCGACGGGCTGGACGCTGCGCCACCGCGCGGCCCGGCCCGGCATCGGCCCCGGCGACATGTTCCTGTGCAACGACCCCTGGGTCGGCGGTGGCCTGCACCAGAACGACGTCAGTCTGTTCGCGCCGCTGTTCGTCGACGGCGAGCTGTTCGCATGGACCGGCGCGGTCGCCCACCAGGTCGACCTCGGCGGTGTGTCGCCGGGCAGCTGGTCGGTCGGCGCCACCGATGTGTTCTGGGAGTCGGTGCCGACACCGCCGGTCAAGATCGTCGAGGGTGGTGAGATCCGCGACGACATCGAGGACATGTACCTGCGCCGGTCCCGGGTGCCCAAGCTGGTGGCGCTCGACCTGCGGGCCAAAATCGGCGCCAACAACGTCGCCCACGAGCGGTTGCGGGCGCTGTGCGACAAGTACGGCGCAGACACGGTCAAGGCCGTGATGCGGCGCGTGCTCGACGACGCGGAGACCCGGCTGCGCGACAAGCTGTCCGAGCTGCCGGACGGGTCATGGACCTCCGTTGCGCACCAGGACTCCGCACGCGCGGGCGACCGGGGCATCTACAAGATCGTGTGCACGCTGACCAAGACCGCCGATCGCCTCGCCTTTGACTTCACCGGCACCGACCCCCAGGTCGACGGCCTGATCAACTGCACGTACGCGGGTCTGCGCGGCGGCATCATGCCGGTGCTGCTGACCACCCTCTGTGGCGACATCCCCTGGGCGCCCGGCGGGCTCTACCGCTGCCTGGAGATCGTCAGCGAGCCCGGCACGATCAACAACTGCACCTTCCCCGCTGGCATCGGCAAGGCGTCGGTGGCCTCGGCGTGGGCGACGACCAACGTGGTGACCGAATGTCTCGCCGGGATGCTCGACGCCCACCCCGAGCACCGCAAGCGGCTTATGAGCGTCTGCTGCGGGACCTGGGACTTCGCGCTGCTCGCCGGCGTCGACCAGCGTGGCGGCGGGTTCGTCACCATGTTGTGCGACTCGATGGCCGGCGGGCTCGGTGCCCGGACCCACGCCGACGGCGTCGACACCGGGGGACTGGCGTGCATCCCGATGGGCCGGGTCGCCGACGTGGAGATGAACGAGTTCAGCTTCCCCATGCTCTACCTGTGGCGCAGGGAGGAGCCCGACTCCGGCGGCGCGGGGCGTTACCGGGGTGGCGTCGGCGCGTCGAGCTGCTTCATCCCGTACGACAGCCCGTTGGGCGGAGTGCACCTCGTGGTGTCCGCTCCCGGTAAGGCACTGCCCCTCGCCGGTGGCATCGCCGGCGGCCTTCCCGCGGGCACACAGCACGACGTGCTGCTGCGCACGACCTCGGTGCGCGACCACCTCGCGGCTGGCCGCATACCGGCGTCGCTCGAGGACATCGGTGGCGCACCGGACCTGTTGCCCACGCATCACGAGACCGACCTGGGACCCGACGACGTCTACTTCACCCACTGGCAGGGCGGCGGCGGATACGGTGATCCGCTGCTCCGCGACCCCGCCGCGGTCGCGGCAGACGTCGTCGCGCACAAGGTGTCCCACCGCGGCGCCGAAGACGTGTATGGCGTGGTGCTCACCGCGGACGGCGCCGTCGACGAGGACGCGACTCGTGCCTGCCGTGCCGCCCTCCGGCGCAGCCGCGCCGGCCTGGACGACGATCTGGACGACGACCGGCAGGAGGCGACCACATGACCGTCCACATCGACGACAACCTCGAACTGCACCCCGACGGGACGGTCACCTGCCGGCACTGCGGGCACGTGCTCGGCGACGCGGAACGGCCGCTGCGCGACGCCCGGGTCCGGGAGACCGAGCCGCGTACGGCAGGCCCGTCGGTCCGTGCCGACGCCAGCCTGTTCGCCGACCGGCCGGTGGTGTTGCGCCGAACCCTCTGCCCCGAATGCCTCACCCAGCTGCAGGCCGAGATCGTGCCCGGCGACGAACCGACCTCGCGGCACCGGTCTTGGGCGGTGCGGCCGTGACCGCGCCACTGGCGGGACGCACGGTCGTCATCACGGGCGCGGGCCAGGGACTGGGCCGCGCCTACGCCCACCGCGTCGCCGCCGATGGGGCCACCGTGGTCATCGCGGACCTCAACACCGAAGCAGGAGAGCACGTCGCCGCAGAGGTCACCGAGAAGGGCGGCAACGCTCGTCACCACCATCTCGACGTCGGCGACCCGGCATCCTGCACCGCGTTGGCCGAGTACGTTGACGCCGAGTTCGACGCCGTGCACGGGCTGGTGAACAACGCGGCCATCTTTTCCACGATCACCATGCGGCCCTTCTGGGAAATCCCGGTCGACGAGTGGGACCGGCTGATGGCGGTCAACCTGCGTGGCCCGTTCCTGCTCACCGCCGCCCTGCTGCCCGCGTTGCGCCGGGCAGGCGACGCGAGCGTCGTCAACGTCGCGTCCGACGCGGTGTGGCTCGGCCGCTCCGGCTACCTGCACTACACCGCGAGCAAGGGCGGCGTGACCGCCATGACGTACTCGATGTCGCACGAACTGGGCGACGACGGGATCCGAGTCAACGCGATCTCACCGGGCCCCACCTACACCGAGGTGCCACGCGGGACCGTCTCGGCGGGGCAGAAGGCCGCCATGCACGCCGCGCAGGCGCTGCACCGGGACGCCGAACCCGAGGACATCGTCGGGGTGGTCGCGTTCCTGCTCTCCCGCGACAGCCGCTGGGTGACCGGACAGGTCCTGTCCGTCAGCGGCGGCCTGATCCACCGCTGACCCGGAGGAACCACGACATGACCGCGCTCGAACAAAGCCTCGCCGCCGTCGACCGGCCGTGGGAGGTGCAACTGGCCGGAAAGCCGATGCCCACCGAGAGCCGTTACGAGGTCGAGGAGCCGGCCACCGGGCGCAGGTTGACCGACGCGCCCGACTGCTCACCGGCCGAAGTAGACCGGGTCGTGCGGGCGGCGGCACGGGCGCAGCCCGCGTGGGCGGCGCTGCCGCCGCGTGTACGAGCGGCCAAGGTGCGGGCGTTCGCCGACTTGTTGCGTGCGCACGAGGAAGAACTGGCCACGATCGACGCGATCGACGCGGGCTTCCCGCTGCCGGTGATGCGCGCGGACGTCGGTGCCGCGGCCACGATGGTCGACATCATGGCCGACCACGCGCTGCGGCTCGGCGGCGACACCTATCCGTTGTCCGGCAACCTGCACTACAGCGTGCGCGAGCCCTACGGCGTCGTGGCCCGGATCGTGCCGTTCAACCATCCGCTGTTCTTCGCCGCGTCCAAAGTGGCCGCACCGCTCGTGGCAGGCAACGCGGTCGTGCTGAAGGCACCGGACCAGACACCGCTGTCGGCGCTGCGCATGGCAGAGCTGGCCACCGACGTGTTCGGGCCGGACCTGTGCGCGGTCGTCAGCGGGCGGGGTGCGGTCAGCGGCGCCGCCCTCGTGGCGCACCCGCTCATCCGGCGCATCGGGTTCATCGGCGCCCCGCACACCGGCCGGATGATCCAGCGGGCCGCCGCCGACGCCGGCGTGAAGTACGTCAGCCTCGAACTGGGCGGCAAGAACGCGTTGATCGTGCTGCCCGACGCCGATCTCGGCCGCGCGGTCGACGCCGCCGTTGCCGGCATGAACTACACCGCCACCGCGGGCCAGTCATGCGGCTCGACGAGCAGGCTCCTGGTGCACGAGTCCGTCGCCGGTGAGGTCGTCGACGCTGTCGTGGCACAGGTCCAGGCGATCCGGGTCGGCCACCCGCTCGACCCAGGGACGCAGATGGGGCCCGTCATCTCCCGCGCCCAGTACGACAAGTCGCTTGACGCGATCGCGGCGGGCACCGCGGGCGGCGGCGAGGTGCTGGCCGGCGGCGGCCGTCCGGACACCGTCGGCCCCGACGGCTGGTACGTCGCGCCCACTGTTCTCGGCGGACTCGCCCCCGAGAACCCCGCCGCCGTGACGGAGATCTTCGGACCAGTGCTGTCCGTCCTGACCTTCCGCACCGAACAAGAGGCCGTCGAGATCGCAAACCGCAGCGAGTACGGCCTGACCGCCGGAGTGTTCACCAACGACGTCCGGCGGGCCCACCGACTGGCCCGCGAACTGCAGGCCGGCTACGTGTGGATCAACGGCAGCTCACGGCACTACTGGGGACTGCCCTTCGGCGGCGTCAAGTCTTCAGGCGTCGGCAGGGAGGAGTCGATCGAGGAGCTCTGGTCGTATACCGAGACCAAAGCGGTCACCGTGGTGATGGAGTAACCCATGGACGTCCCGGCAGAACTGCCTGTGACTTCATGGCCACCCGCTTGCTCGCGGACTCAGGCAACCGGCAACAACTCCACCAGAACCTCGCGTGTCGACCGCTGCTGGTGGTCCCGATTCGCGAGCCGGGGCGCATCTCGGGGCAAAGATCAGGGATGTCCCTGACATGGGTCGGCCGAACCGTCCACAGTGGCCTGGAACCGTTGCGCGGCCACGCGTACGGCGTCGAGAAGCGCGGCCTGCCGCAGGATCTCCGTGCGGCGCGCCGACCTCGCCTCGGGGTCCCGCACCGCCCGCCGGAACGCGGCGACGGCGTTGCGGACCTGGTCGTCGGCCGCGAGGGTGTGTTCGGTGACGGTGTCCTGCCGCTCGACGCGCAGCACCGTCCGGCGCTCGGGTGGCGGCGCGAAGGCGTTCTCCAGTTCGACGCGGCCCTCGTCGCCCCACAGTGAGTACGTCGCCCGGTAGGAGTGCCGGTAGCCGTAGGACAGGTGCGCGGTGACGCCCGCCGCGGTGCGGAGCAAGGCGGAGCCCGTCACGTCGACACCGTGCTCGCCGTCCACAGTGGATGTCGCGCCGACGACCGCAAGATCGGCGCCCAGCAACAGTTGTGCCGCGCGCAGCGGGTAGACGCCGACGTCGTTCAGTGTGCCGCCGCCGAGCGCGGGATCGTTGCGGGTGTCGCTCGCCGGGCGGGGCGGGATGCCGAAGTCGCACGTGAACGTGGCGACCCTGCCGATCGTGCCCGCGGCTTGTTTCACCGCCACGTGCTGACCGTGGTGCGGGAACGTGAAGTTCTCCATGAGCAGCAGCCTGCGACGCTCGGCCAGTCGTGTGACGGTGACCGCGTCGGCGGTGGTGGTCACGGCCGGTTTCTCGACCAGGACGTGCTTTCCGGCCTCCAGCGCGGCACGTACCCACCGCGCGTGCAGTGCGGGCGGGAGCGGCACGTAGACCGCGTCGAGGTCGGCGCGGGCCAGGAGCGCCGCGTAGCCGACGACCGGCGCGCAGCCGAACAGCCCGGCGAACTCGTGCGCCCGGTCGGCCGTGCGGCTGGCGACCGCGACCACGTCGACGAACGGGTCGGTCACCAGCGCGGGCAGCAGTTTGCGCCGGGCGATGTCCGCGCAGCCGAGCACCCCGATTCGCAGACGGTCCACATCGGACGAGTCTAGGAGCGCGGCTCGGTCGCCACCTCGTGTCTCACTCGGCACTCGTCTGACAACCGTTGCTCGATCCAGTAACCGAGGGCACCATCGGCGACTGAGTGTGCGAGACGCGCTACACACCGTCGTGCGAGGGGAGCTCTCGGTTGAACCCCCGGCTGAGCGTCATCATTCCGACCAAGAACCGCCAGGACACCCTGCGCAGGGCGCTGACCAGCGTCGTCGCACAGGGGCGTGCCGACGTCGAGGTCGTGGTGGTGAACGACGGTGGCGCGCCCGTCGACCCGGTGCTCGACGAGTTCCGCGACCGGCTGGCGGTGCGTCACCTCGCGTTCCAGGAGCCGGTAGGCACGTCGGCGGCCCGCAACCACGCCATCGAGGTCGCGGAGGGCGAGTTCCTGGGCTTGCTCGACGACGACGACCTATACCTTCCCGGTCACCTCGACGCGGCGGTCGACACGCTGACCGGCGGTGCCGTGGACGCCGTGTACGCCACGGTCGGCGTGAGCAAGCACTGGATCGACCCGAACGTGACCGAGCCGCCCGACCTGCCGCACGCGTTCGACTACGGGTTCCACGACGGCTTCCTGTCCGTGCTCAACTACATCCCGACCACCGCGGTGGTGGTGCGGGCCGACCGGACCGAGCCCCTGAGGTTCGACCCCGCGCTGCGCGTCGGTGAGGACTGGGACCTCTGGCTGCGGCTCGCCCGCGGGCACGGGTACCGGTTCGGGCATCTCGACCGGGTCGGCGTGGTGTACCACCGCATCCCGGCGCACAGCGTGTCCGCCGACCCGGTCGGTGACGGGCGCAGGGCGTTGAGCATGTTCCACGACGGCTACCTGCTCATGTGCAAGCGCTGGGTGGTACCGGGGGAGTCGGCCGAGGCGGCGTATCGCGACCTCGTGCTGCGGGTCTACGAGCTGGCGTTCGAGCGCTACGACAGCGGGCGGACGCTCGGGGCCTACTGGTACGAGCGGATGGTCCGGACCCTGCACGACGGCTTCGTCGCCGGCGAGCCCGCCGCCGCGCTTCTTTCCGTGCTCCCCACGGTGCTGGAGGAGCGATGACGCGCCACCTGACGGCGGCACAGGTGTACGCCAGGATGGCGTGCCTGCCGATGTTCGTCGTGCTCATGCGACCGACCGACGCCTACGAGCCGGACAGCGAGGCGGGGCGTGAGCTGATGCGTGCCCACCTGCAGTGGCAGCTCGAGCTGGAGGACGAGGGCAGGCTGTTCGCGGCCGGTCCGCTGAACTACGGCCAACCGGTGGCGACGGGTCATCCGATCGTCAACGCGGGCGGCATGTACATCATCGCCGCCGCGACGGCGGCCGAGGCGGAGCGGATCGCGGCGCGGGAGCCGTTCGGGGCGGCGGGTTGGCGCACCCATGTCGTGTGCACGTGGCTGCTGAACGAGGGAGTCGCCCGCGACTGCGCGGCGGACGTGGTGGAGCACTTCGGATCCGGTGTCCCGTTTACCGGCTGACCGCAAGGAGACGACAGGTGGCACTGACGCACAACACCGACAAGATCCTGGTGCCGGAAGGGATCTATGCCGACGCGCGTGGCCGGATCATCGCTCTGCCGGAGTTCCCCACGGCGCACGCGATGATCATCGAGTCGACCGTCGGCGCGGTCCGGGGTAACCACTACCACCACCACGAGAGCCATCTGATGTACGTGGTGTCCGGGCGGATGATCTATCTCGAACAGCAGGAAGACGGCGAGATGCTGATGCTGGACGTCGAGCCGGGTGGCGCCGTGGTGAGCCCTCGCGGTCTCGCCCACGCGACGGTGTTCCCCGAGCGGTCGGTCATCGCCGTGCTGTCCGATGTGGACCGTGGCGGGGACCGCTACGAGAGCGAGGTCGTCCGCGTCGATCCGCTGCAGCACCAGGTCGACATCTCCCACCTCTACAGCGGACCACAGGTCACCCCATGAGATCTGTTTGTCTGCTCTGCGGCTCCGCCGACGTGTCCGTCGTCGTCCCGCTGAAGCCGACGCCACCCGCCAACCACCTCGCCGCGACGCCGGAACAGGCGAAGGCACTCGCGCGGCACCCGCTCGACCTCGTGCACTGTGCCGCCTGCGGGCTCGTGCAGCTCGGCGACGTCGTGGACCGCACGGAACTGTTCAGCGACTACCGCTACGCGACCGGCGCCGTGCCCGCACTCGTACGGCACTTCGGGGAGCTCGCCGATCAGGTCAGCACCCGGCTGGGCCTCGTGCGGGGCGCCCGAGTCACCGAGATCGGCTCCAACGACGGCACCCTTCTGTCGCTCTTCGCGCAGCGCGGACACGAGGTGCTCGGTGTCGACCCGGCGGGCGCGTTGGCCGAGGCGGCGCGGCTGCGTGGCGTGCCGACCGAGGTCGCACTCTTCGACGACGTCGTGGCGGACCGGATCGTGGCCGAGCGTGGGCACTCCGACGTCGTGCTGGCCAACAACGTGCTGGCCCACGTCCGGGACATCGACGCGGTGATCCGGGGCATCTCCCGGCTGCTGGCACCGAACGGGACCGCCGTGGTCGAGGTGGCGCACGTGCTGCCGATGGTCGCCGGTGGCGTCTTCGAGTTCGTCTACCACGAGCACACCGCGTACTACTCGGCACACGTGCTGCGGAACGCGTTCGCCCGGCAGGGCCTTGTCCTCGTCGACGTCGAGCGGATCGACACCCAGGGCGGGTCGCTGCGGTGCTGGGTGCGGCACGAACCGGCGGAGCCCTCGGCCGCGGTGACACGGTTGCTCGCCGTCGAGCGAAAGGCGGGTGTCGCCGACGGTTCCTTCCTCACCGGCTACGCCGATCGCGTGCTCAGGGTCGCCGACCGCCTGAACGACGTCGTCGCCGGGCTGCACGCGCGCGGCAGGGCGATCTGCGGGTACGGGGCGTCGGCGCGGGCGGTGACGTTGCTCGGCCAGACCGGCATCGGGCCGTACCTGGAGTGGATCGTCGACGACAACCCGCGCAAGGTCGGCCGGTTCACACCCGGCGACGGCATCGAGGTGGTCGGGAGGCAGTGGCTCGACCAGCGCAAGGCGGACTACTGCGTGGTGTTCGCGTGGAACTACGCGGACTCGGTGCGGCGCAACGCTTCCGCGTTCGTCGAGGCGGGCGGGCATCTGATCGTTCCGTTCCCCGACCTGGTCGTGGACTGAGGCGGCGGGCATGCGGATCTTTCTCACCGGCAACGCGGGCTACTTCGGCTCGGTGGTGCACGAGGAGCTTCTCGCCGCGGGGCACGAGGTGACGGGCTGCGACGCGGGCTTCTTCGACGTCGAGCGCGACGAGTCGGCCGCCTGGGACGTCCGCGACGTCACCGTCGAGGAGCTGCGGGGGCATGACGCCGTGGTGCACCTCGCCGGCCTGTCGAACGACGCCGCGGGCGAGCTGTCGGAGGAGGTGACGGTCGAGATCAACCAGCGCGCCTCGATCCGACTCGCCTGGCTGGCGAGCAAAGCGGGGGTCGAACGGTTCGTGTTCGCGTCGTCGTGCAGCGTCTACGGCGCCGCGGCGGAGCCGAACCTCACCGAGGACGGCATCGTGCGTCCGCTGACCGCGTACGCGCACAGCAAGCTCTGGGCCGAACGCGCGATCGTCGCGTTCACCGCGAACGGGCTGTGCCCGACCGCGTTGCGCTTCGCGACGCTCTACGGGCCGTCGCCCGCGTTTCGCAACGACTTGTTGGTGAACCGGATGACGAGCACGGCGTGGCGCCACGGCCAGGTCACCGTGACCGGCGACGGCAGCGCCGAACGGCCGCTGCTGCACGTGCGGGACGCGGCGTCGGCGATCCTCGAGACGCTGTCCGCCGACTCCGCCGCGGTCTTCGGCGAGGTGTTCAACGTCGGGGTGCCGGGCGCCAACTACAGCCTCCGGCAGGTGGCCGACCTGGTGACGGCCCGGTACCCGGACGTCGGGGTGCGCTTCACCGGGTCGCCGGACCGGCGCAGCTACACCGTGTGCTTCGACCGGTTCACCGACCGGGTCGACGGCTGGCGTCCACAGCGGACGGTCGAGGACGGGGTCGCCGAGGTGGCCGCGCTGCTCAACCGCACCGCGCCGTTCCCTCGCCTCGGCACCCGCTGGGGCCCGGGGGAGCGGAGCTCGTGGCTCGCCGGGTTGATCCGGGAGAACGTGCTCACCGACGAGTTCCGCTGGACGGGACCTCTTCCCGCGGTCGCGAACCTCTGAGGGGAGGACGTCATGTCGCTGTCCGTCGTCATCCCGGCGTACAACCAGGCGAGCGGTCTACGGCTGGCGCTGTCGTCGCTGACCACGCAGACGCTTCCGTCCGACGAGTTCGAGATCGTCCTCGTCGACGACTGCTCGACGGAGGATCTCGCGGCGGAGGCCGCCCACTTCTCGGACGTACTGGACATCCGCTACCTGCGCAACGAGGAGAACCTCGGGCGCGCCCGCACCCGCAACCGTGGTATCGCGATCGCGCGGCACGACGACCTGTTGCTGCTGGACGCGGATTCCTTCTGCGCCCCGGACCTGCTGGCGCGCCACGACCGGTTCGCCGACCGCGCGGACGGTCACATCCTGCTCGGGCGCCGTCTAGAGCCGGAGTGGGACACCCTCGCCGAGCTCACCGCGGGCCGGTTCCCGTCCGGGCACGGCGCGCTGGAGGAGGATCCGCGCTACCAGCTCGGTTTCGAGCCCGACGTGTTCCCCAGCAGCCGTACGCCGTGGCTTTTCGCCTACTGCAACAACATGTCCGTCTCGCGCAAGCTGCTGGACACGGTCGGCGGGTTCAACGAGGACTTCCGCCGCTGGGGGTACGAGGACAACGAGCTGGCCTACCGGATCTTCCTGCACCAGGGGCGGGGGTCGGGGTATTTCGAGTACGACCCGGCGGCGCTGACCTACCACCTGCCGCACTACCGCGACTGGCGCGCCGACTGGGCCGGTGCGCAGGGCTACGTCCCGTACATGAAGGACCGGTACCGGCACTTCGACGTCGAGCTGCTCGGCGCGCCGCCGCTGCGGGTCGCCCGCGCGGTGCCGCACTACGAGCGGTGTCTCGACACGATGCGGGGCGGCGGCGTCGTCCGCGGCGCGGCCGTCGCCGCCGCGTTGCCGAAGGCGGAACGGGAACTGTGGTTCGGCTTCGGCGTCGACCGCACCGGAGTCCGTTGTGACCATGGGGATCCACCGGACGAGGACAACCGCCACCTCCTCGGCGTGTCGACGCCGTTCGCGGACGGATCGTTCGACCGCGTGGTGAACGTGGACCTGTGGCGGATGCTCAACGCGGCCGACATGTCCGCACTGCTGCTGGAGGGCCTGCGTGTCGGCGCCGAGGTCGTGCTGGTGTGGTCGACGGCGCTCGACGCCCCGGTGGCCACGGATCCGGAGTACGTAACGGCGATGCTGCGGCCGCACTGCCGGCTCGTGGCGGAGGGGGATGATGGCCGTGGCTTCGCGCTGCTGCGCTGCCTGCCGTTGTGACGGCGCGCCCGAGGCTCGGTCGAGCCGAATTGACAAACCGGGCGGTCGGTTTTATAGATCGAGTATGCTCTGCGCCGCCGCCTCCGTCGTCCCGGTCCGGCCAGTGCTCGGGACGGGTGGCTGACATGGCGAACCGCAACCTCCCGTTCTTCGCGGCGACCTCCATCGACGCGTTGGGCACCGGACTGTTCACGCCGATGTCGCTGCTGTACTTCGCACGGGTACCCGAGATCCCGCTGGCCACGGTCGGGGTGCTGCTCAGTGTCGCGGCGGCCGTGACGCTGCCGCTGCCGGTGCTGGTCGGCCAGGCGGTCGACCGGTTCGGCGCGCGTTCCGTGGTGATCCTCGCCCAGTTCGCGCAGGCGCTCGGGTTCTTCTGCTACCTCGCGGTGTCCGGGCCGGTGTCGCTGGTGCTCGCCGCGATGCTCGTCTCCTGTGGCCAGCGCGCGTTCTGGTCGGCCGTCTTCACACTCGTCGCCGACCTGTCCGAACGCGACGGCACGACACCGGACCGGTGGTTCGCGCTCGTCGGCATGACGCAGACGGCCGGTTACGGCGTCGGCGGGCTCGTGTCCGGGCTGCTGCTGGCCGGCGCGACCGACGACCTGTTCCGCCTGGTCGTGCTCGCGAACGCGGTCACGTTCGTCGCGGCCGGGGTGCTGTTGCTGTTCGTGCGGGCCGGGCGTCGCCAGCAGCGCGCGGCCGCTGAGCGGGGCGGCTACCGCGTGTTGCTCGCCGACCGGCCCTACCAGGCGTTGATCGCCACCAACACGGTGTTCGCGCTGTGCAGTGTGTTCCTCGGGATCGCGCTGCCGGTGTACCTGGTCGACGGGGTCGCGGCGCCGGGCTGGCTCCTCGGGCCGCTGCTCGTCGGCAACACCATCCTGCTCGCCGTCGGCCAGACCGTCGCCGTGCGTCTCGTCAAGCCGCTGTCCCGGGTGCGCGCGCTCGTCATCGCCGGCGCACTGTGGACGGTATGGGCGATCGCCTCCGCGCTCGCCGTGGAGGTGCCGGCCGGCGTGCTCGTGCCCTACCTCGCGGTCTGCATGGTGTTCTACGCGGTGGCCGAGCTGATCCACGCTCCGGTGTCCAACGCGCTGGCCGCGGCCGCCGCGCCCGCCGAGCTGCGCGGCCGGTACCTCGCGATCTTCCAGTACTCGTTCACCATCGCCATGGTGTTGGCGCCGGGGCTGTTCACCGTGCTGTTCACCGCGGGACGGACGCTGCCCTGGCTGGCGCTCGGCGTGCTCGCCGCGGTCGGCACCATCGCCATGAGCGCGCTGGAACGCCGGCTGCCCGCGCACGCACTGCGCGCGGACGAGGAGAAGGCGGCAACGACGTGACCGGCGCGACGACGACACCGCCCGACATCGCGCCGGGTCGGTCGCGCACCGGCTGGCTGCTACTCGGCGCGATGGTCGCGGGGGCGGTGTTCGGCGTGCTCGCCTACCGACAGCACCGCGACTGGCCGTTCTGGATGGTCGACTTCGACGTCTACCGGCTCGGCGCGGACACCGTGCTGCACGGCGGCGCGCTCTACGACGTGACCACCGGGGGCGGGCTTCCGTTCACTTACTCACCGATCGCCGCCTTGCTGTTCGTGCCGGTGCTCGTGGTGCCCGCCGCGGTGTGGGCCGGGCTCGAGATCCTGTTCCTCGAGCTGGCCGTGTGGCTGACGCTCGGCGCGGTCGGCGTCACCCGCACCGGCCCGCGTGCCGCCGCGACCGTCGTGCTCACGTTCGGTGCGCTGTTCGGCTCCCCGGTCGACAGCGACCTGAGCCTCGGGCAGATCAACCTGCTGCTGATGTTCGTGGTGCTGGTCGACCTGTTGCGTGGCGAAGGAAGGCGCTGGCAGGGCGTCGGGGTCGGTGTCGTCGCCGCGTTCAAGCTCGTGCCGTTGATCTTCGTGGTGTACCTGGCCTGCACCGGCCGGGTGCGGTCCGCGCGCACCGCGCTCGGGACGTTCCTGCTGTGCGTCGCGGTCGGTTTCGCCGTGCTGCCCGGCGACTCCGTCCGGTACTGGTTCGGCGCCGGGTTCTCCCCGGAGCGGGTCGGCACGCCGGAGAGCCCGTTCAACCAGTCGCTGCGCGGTGTGGTCGCCCGGCTGACACGGTCCGCCACCACGATCAACCCGGTGTGGGTCGTCGTCGCCGTCGTGGTCGGTGTCGCCGGGCTCGGGGCCGCGATCTTGCTGCACCGCAACGGAAGGCGGCTGCGCGGGATCCTGGTGTGCGCACTGACCGCGTGCCTGGTGTCGCCCGTGTCGTGGGAGCACCACTGGGTGTGGACGATCCCGGTGGTCATCCTGCTCGGCACGTTGGCGGTGCGCGAGCGGTCGGTCGGATGGGCGGTGGTCGCCGTGGCGGCCGCGGCCGCGTACGGGTTGCGGCTGCTGGACTGGTTCGTGCCGGAGTTCGGCCCCGCGCTGCTCGACCTCGACGCGGGCCCGCAGCTCGCCGCCGCGTGCTTCGCGCTGAGCGGCATGGCGCTGATCGTGGTCCTCACGGTGACAGGGAGGCGAACCGATGTGGCCGGCGCCTTGTGAGTACCACCGCGCGCGCACCGTCGACGACGCCGTCGCGCTACTCGCGGACTGCCCGGACGCGCGGGTGCTGGCCGGTGGGCTGAGCCTGGTGCCCGCCATGCGCCGCAGACGGGTCCGGCCCGCGCACCTGGTCGACATCAACGCCGTTCGCGGGTTGGCGGTGATCGGGGACGACGGCGGGTTCGTGTCGGTCGGGGCGACCTGCCGGCAGGAGACTCTGTTGCGCTGGGCGGGAAATCCGCTGCTGACCGACGCGCTCGCGCACACCGGTACGGCACAGACGAGACAGCGCGGCACCGTCGCCGGGATCGTGGCCAACGGCGAGCCCGCGACCCAGCTCGCCGCGGCGTGCGCCGTGCTCGACGCGACCGTGACGCTGCGCGACACCGACGGCGCGCGGGAGGAGTCCGCCGTGCGGCTGTTCGCCGATGGCGGCGTCCCTCGGCCCGCTCTCGTCGCCGCCGTGCGGTTCCCGGTCTGGCTGCCGGCCGACGGCCACGCGTTCCTGCAGGCAGGCAGGCGGGCGGTCGGCGCGACGATCGGCGGGGTGGCGGCGCGGGTGCGCCTCGACGCGTCCGGGACCTGCGTCCGCGCGGATGTCGCGCCGTTCCTGTCGGGACACGACGGCTCCCGGCTGCCCGAGGTCGCCGACGGCCTGCTCGGCACCGGACTCGACGACGGCGACCTCGCCGATGCGGCGGACATGGCGGCGGAGCGGGTCCGGGCGGCCGGGGACGTACTGGCGACCGAGGACTACCGCAGGCACCTGGTGCGGGTGCTGGTGCGCAGAGCACTGGTGATGGCGAGGGCACGTGCGAGGAAAGGAAGCTGACGTGGGTTCGTTCGTGGGGGAATGTGAAGAACACGCGGCGTCGGTCTGGCAGGCCTACCGCCACCACCCGTGGATCGAGTCGATGGCCGCTGGCACGTTGCCGGTCGAGAAGTTCGTGTCCTTCCAGGTCAACGACGCGCCCTACATCGTCGATCTACACAGGACACTCGCGCTCGGCGTCGCCAAGGCGCCCGCCGGCTCCGCGTGGACGAAGGCGGCCACCACGGTCCTCGACGACGTGTGGGTGCTGAACGAGGTGGCGGCCAAGCAGGAGCTGCTCGACGAGCTCGGCTACCGCGAGAAACTACGCATCGACCCGGCTGTGTACACGCCCGCACGGGAGGGGTACGCGAACCACCTGGTGCGCACGGCGCTGGAGGGCGACATCGGGGACATCGCGTCCGCGCTGTTGCCGTGCGCGATGTTCACCAAGGTGATCGGCGAGCGGTTCGCGGGCCTGCGGATCCAGGGCCCGCCCGCGTACCAGAAGTGGGCGGACATCTACGTGATGCGTGCCGTGCACCGGATGGCCGAGGCGCACGCGAACATGATGGAGGACCGGGCGACGGCCACCGACCAGGCGGGCCGGGACCGGATGAAGCTGCTGTACCTGCGCAGCCTCCAGCACCAGGTCGACGTGTTCGACTCCGCGTGGGAGCTGGATGTCGACTGGCCGGGCACGGCACACGAGACAGGGGCCGCGGCATGACCGGGCCGCTGATGCGGGCCGCCTGGTTCGACGCCGTCGGCGAGCCGCCGAGGATCGGCAAGCGGCCCCGGCCGGAGCCAGGCCCCCGCGAGGTGCTCGTCGCCGTGCGGGCCGCCGGTGTCTGCCACACCGACCTGCACCTGCGCGACGGTGTCCCGCAACCGCCACCGTTCCCGTTGGTGCCCGGTCACGAGGTCGCGGGTGACGTCGTCGCCGTCGGCGCGGAGGTGACCGGGCCGGTGGCCGTCGGTGACCGCGTGCTCGTCTACTACTACGACGGCTGCGGCGAGTGCGCGGCGTGCGCCACCGGCGAGGAGAACCTCTGCCCCGCGCCCAACGCGAAGTGGGGCTTCGACACCGACGGCGGCTACGCGGAGTTCATGACTGTCGCCGCGCGGTGCTGTGTGCCGCTGCCCGACCACGTCGACTACGCCGACGCCGCCGTCATGGGGTGTTCCGGCACGACCGCGCTGCACGCCGGCCGCGCGGTGGCCGGGATCCGTCCCGGCGAGACGGTCGTGGTCGTCGGTGCGGGCGGCATCGGCCTCGCGGTCGTACAACTCGCGCTCCACGACGGCGCGACGGTGATCGCCGTGGACACCCACGCCGACAGCCGCTCGCGGGCCGCCGAGCTCGGCGCCATCGCGTTGCCCTCGGGCGACGACCTGGTCGCCGAGGTGCTGGCACGGACCGGGGGAGCGGACGTCGCCATCGACACGGTGGGCAACGACCGCACCCCGGCGCTGTGCGCCGACCTGCTCCGCACCGGCGGCCGGCTCGTGTTGATCGGCTACACCGGTCAGGCCGCACCGCTGGACGTGGCCCGCGTCGTCACCGGCGAGCTCGTCGTGCGCGGGTCGGTGGGCGCCACCCTCGCCGACGCCCACGAGGCGGTGCGCCTGCTCGCGGCGGGCGACCTGCGTGCGGTCATCTCCCGGCGCTACCCGCTCGCGGACGCGGACAGCGCGCTCGCGGAACTCGCCGTCGGTGGCACCGTCGGCCGGATCGTGTTGGAGCCGTGATGACCGACGTGCGTGCGCTGCTCTACGACTTCGACGGGCTGCTGGTCGACAGCGAGTTCGCCGGACTCCGGTCCTGGCAGGCGTTGTACGACTCGCACGGCCACGAGCTCGACCTGGAGCACTGGCTCGGCGAGGTCGCCGCGGGTCGCGGGCCGTGCATGCCTATCGCGCGACTGGAGGAGCTGGTCGGGCGGCAGCTCGACTGGGCGGACCTCGAACCCGTGCGCAAGCGGCACCGCGACTCGCTCATCGCCGTCCGCCCCGGCGTGCTCGCACACCTCGACCGGGCCAGGGCACTCGGCGTGCCGTGCGCCATCGTGTCAAACGCGCCGGGCTGGTGGATCGACGAGCAGCTCGCCAACACCGGGCTCGCCAGGGACCACTTCACGGCGATCGTGTCCAAGGACGGGAAGCGCGCCGGCAAGCCCGCACCGGACTCCTACCTCGCCGCGCTCGACGCGTTGTCCGTCGCGCCGGGCGACGCGCTCGCCTTCGAGGACTCCCCGGTCGGCGTGGCGGCGGCGAAGGCGGCGGGTATCCGCTGCGTCGCGGTGCCGAACGAGGTCACGGCCGCGATGCCGCTGGACGCCGCGGACCAGCTCGTGTCCTCGCTCGCCGACGTGACGCTCGACGAGCTGCTGGCCGCACGAGAGCGGCTCGCGGGATGAGCGCGCGGCGGGAGATCCACTGCAGGGTCGACGGCACGGCTTTCGTGGGCGCCGTCGAGGCGCGGGAGCCACTCGCCGACTTCCTCGGCCGCAACGGCACGCCGGTCAACGTGGGCTGCGGGACCGGCGCGTGCGGGGTCTGCCTGGTGCGCCTCGACGGGCGGCTCGTCCGCTCGTGCGCGGTACTCGCCGTCCAGGTCGACGACGCGCAGGTGCGCACGATCCGGGACCACGACACCGAGCTGTCCGGGGTCCGGCGGGCGATGAGCGGGTGCTCGGCGGTCCAATGTGGATATTGCGGTCCCGCGTTCGCGCTGACCATCGGCGACGGCGCGGTCGGGCGGGCCGCGCTGTCGGAGACCATCTGCCGCTGCACCGGCTACACCGGTCTCGTCGCGGCGGCGTCCGCACCGGCGGGCCGCACCCCGCGCCGGGTGGAGGACGACCGGCTGCTGACCGGGCGCGGTGAGTTCGTGGCCACCAGGAACCTGCCAGGACAGCTCGCCGCGCGGTTCGTGCGCAGCACCCACCCCCACGCGTCGATCGCGGTGCACACCGCCGCGGCCGCGCGCCTGTCCGGGGTGGTCGCGGTGCTCACCGCCGCCGACCTGCCGGACCCGGCCACCATGTTGTCCGGCGGCGACGAGCCGACGCTCGCCCGCGACGAGGTGCGTTACGTCGGCCAGCCGGTCGCCGTCGTGGTCGCCGAGAGTCCCGCGGTCGCCGAGGACGCGGCCGAACTGGTGTTCGTCGAGTACGTGCCGCTGCGGGGCGACCCGGCCGCGGTCCCGGCGCGCACACAGGGCGAACCGTTGCCCGACACCGTGTTCGCCCGCGCCGACGTGGTGCTCGACGAGCGGTTCACCGTGCCGCGCCAGACCGGGCTGCCGATGGAGCCGCGCGGGCTGCTGGCCGGCCGGGACACCGACGGCAGGTTCACCGTGTGGGGCTCGACGAAGAATCCGTTCGGCAACCGGGACGCCACGGCGAAGGCGCTCGGCCTCGCCGTCGACGGGATCAGGATGGCGCCGGGGGACGTCGGCGGCGCGTTCGGGGTCAAGGGCGAGCTGTACCCGGAGGACATCCTGGTGCCGCTGGCCGCCGTGCTGCTCGACCGCCCGGTGAAGTGGATCGAGGACCGGGACGAGCACCTGGTGTCGATCAACCACTCGCGGGAGCAGACCTGGCACGTGCGGCTCGCCGCCACCGCGACCGGCACACTTCTCGGCGCCGAGGTCGAGGTGGTCAGCGACGCGGGCGCCTACGTTCGTCCACTCACGACGCTCGTGGCCGACGAGGCGACGGCCACGTTCCCGGGCCCGTACCGGTTCGGGGCGTACCACGCCACGGCGACCTGCCTGCTGACCAACCGGACGCCGTCGGGGACCGTGCGGGCGCCGGGGCGCTTCGAGGCCAACTTCGTCCGTGAGCGCGCACTCGACCTCCTCGCCGAGCGGCTCGGCATCGACCGGGAGGAGCTGCGCCGCCGCAACCTGCTCACCGACGCCGATCTGCCGTACTCCGTCGGCACCTTCGGCGAGGGACCGGTCGAGTACCCGGAAGGGGACTTCCTCGGCGTGTTCGACCGCGTGCGCGCGCTGTCCGGGCCACCGCCGTCGGCCGACGGCCTGTCCCGCGGCCGCGCGGTGGTGCCGTTCGTCGAGCTGTCCAGCCTGGGTGGCACCGAGCGCGCCAAGCTCCTCGTGCTCGCCAACGGCCGGGTGCGCGTCGAGTCGGCGTCCGCGCCGTCCGGTCAGGGCCACGAGACGGCCTGGGCGCTGGTCGCGGCACGGGAGCTGGGCATCGCGCCGGAGCGCGTCGAGGTGTCCTGTGGCGACACCGACGGCGGCGGCGCGGGCATCGGCACGTTCGCCAGCCGCAGCGCGGTGATGGCGGGCAACGCGGTCGCCGCCGCGGCGGCGAAGCTGCGTGCGGAGGGACTCACCCCGGGCACGGTCGTGGCCGCCGAGTACACGAGCGACGAGCACACCTGTGCCTACGGCGCGCTCGCGTGCTCGGTCGCCGTCGACCCGGAGCTGCTGACCGTGCGCGTCGAGGAGCTCACGATCGTCTGTGACGCGGGCAATGTCATCGACGAGCACCTGGTCACCGGGCAGCTCACCGGAGGCGTCGTGCAGGGGGTGGGCGCCGCGCTGCTCGAGGAACTCGCCTACGGCCAGGACGGCGGGCTGCTCGCCGACGGCCTCGACGGCTACCTCCTGCCGTTCGCCGCCGACGTCCCGGACGTCACCGTGTTGTTGGAGAACCACCACCCCGCGCGCACGAACCCGTTGGGTGTCAAGGGGATCGGCGAGGCGGGCATCGCCGCGGCGGGTGCCGCGGTGGCGTCCGCGGTCGCGACCGCCGTGCCGGAGCTGAACCGCACGTTGACCGGCCTGCCGCTGTCGCCGTCCCGGCTGCTCGACGCTGCGCGCCGGGCGGCCCGAACCGGAAAGGAGACAACGGATGCCTGACGTCTTCGCCCATTTCCAGGCCGCCTACCTGGACCAGCTCCGTCGCACGTACTACGCGTCGGAGTACGTCAACACGCCACGGGGCAACCCGAGCAGGGAGCGGCTGGGGGTGAGCTTCCGCATCGAGGATCCCGTGCAGCGCCACGTCTGGCTGCCGAGCAGGCGCACCAACATCATCTTCAACTTCGCGGAGGCCCTGTGGTACCTGTCCGGCTCCGACCGGCTGGACTTCATCGGCTACTACGCGCCGAGCATCGCCAACTACTCCAAGGACGGCGAGACCCTCGCCGGCACCGCCTACGGTCCCCGGATCTTCCACCACGGCGGCGGCGCCACGCCGACGAACCAGTGGGACAGCGTCCTCGCGACACTGCGCGAGGACTACGACAGCAAGCGCGCGGTCATGCAGATCTTCGAGGGCGCCGAGCTGACGGTCCCCGGCAACATCGACGTAGCGTGCACGCTCGCGCTGCAGTTCATGATCCGCGACGACGCGTTGCACGGTGTCGGTTTCATGCGAGCCAACGACGCGTTCCGCGGTGTGGTCTCCGACGTCTTCTCGTTCACGTTCCTGCTCGAGATGATGGCCACCCAACTCGGGCTCCCGGTCGGCACCTACATCCACCAGGTCGGCTCGTTCCACGTGTACGAGTCCGACGCCACCTGGGGACACCGGGTGCTGCGCGAGGCCGAGAACGTCGCCGGCCGGACGCTCGCCGAGGCGCCGCCGTTCCCGCGCATGCCCGCCGAGGACAACTGGCCGCACGTGCGCGAGGTGCTGCGGCTGGAAGAACTGTTGCGCACCGACACGGTGCGGCTCGACGCGGTGGCGCTCGCCGGGCTGGACCTGCCCGGATACTGGCGCGACGTCGTCGCGCTGTTCGAGATCCAGCGCCAGCTCAGGCACCGCACGAAGGTCGACGCCTACGTCGTCGCCGCGCTGCCCGACCTCTACTACGACCTGGTGATCACGAAGTGGCCCCAGCTGCGGTCCGAACCGGACACCGACGCCGCGTGACGGCGGAACACACAGGAGGATGCAGATGACCGACACAGCGAAGTCCCTCGCCGACAACGGGATCCGCTCGGTGTTCGTGGCCGGGCCGTTCTACGGCCTCGTCGACGAGAAGACCGGCGTGATGGACGAGGCGTCGCAGCAGCGGATCACCATGCTGATCGACTACTTCGAGCAGGCGGGCTGCAAGGTGTACAACGCGCACCGCAGGGAGGCCTGGGGCAAGGAGTTCCTCACCGCGGACGTGTGCACGAAGCTGGACTTCGACGAGATCGCCGCCGCGGACATCTGGGTCGGTTACCCCGGCCCGCCGGTGTCGCCGGGCACGCACGTCGAGATCGGCTGGGCGAGCGCCACCCGCAAGCCGATGGTCGTCCTGCTGGAGAAGGACGCGCGGCACAGCTTCCTCGTCACCGGGCTCGCCTCGTTCGCGAACGTCGCATACGTGGAGTTCACCGAGCCGAGCGAGATCCTGCCGCAGCTGCCGGCCGCGATCGAGAAGGTGATGGGTGCCGGCGCCGCGCGGGCGGCATGATGCCGTGACCGACCAGACCATCGCCTGCCTCACCATCGGCTCCAGCGACTCCAGCGGTGGGGCCGGGGTGCAGGGCGACATCAAGGCGTTCGCGTCGGTCGGGTGCTACGCGGCCACCGTGCTCGTCGGGGTGACCGCGCAGAACACGACCGGCGTGGTCGCCAGGCACGGGCTGCCGCTCGACCTGGTCGCCGAGCAGCTCCGGTGCGTGCTCACCGACCTGCCGATCCGTGGGATCAAGGTCGGCACCGCATGGAGCGCCGACCTGTTGCGTCTGCTCGGTGAAGAGCTGGCGGCCCAGGCCGTGCCGATCGTGGTCGACCCCGTCCTGGTCACCGCGGCGGGCGCGTTCCTGTCCGACGTCGACGAGATCAGGGACGTGCTGGTCAAGTCGCTGTTCCCGGTGGCGGCCGTCGTCACGCCCAACCGGCGGGAGGCCGAGCTGCTGGTCGGCGCGCGGTCCGAGCACCTCGACCGCCGCGGGCTCGCCGAGGAGCTGGTCGCCCTCGGCGCCCCCGCGGTCGTCGTTACGGCGGACGCCACGGACAACGGCGACTGGTTCTACGACGGGGCGACCCACCGTCTGCTCGGGAGTGACTGGCACACGACCAACTGCGAGCACGGGGCGGGCTGTGCGCACTCCGCGCTGACCACCGGGCTGCTGGCACAGGGCGTCCCGCTCGTCGAAGCGGTGGCGACCGCGCAGCGGCTCGCGTCGAGGGGGGTCAGCGCGGGGCTCGCGCACCTGGGGGCCGGCGTGCACCCGGTCGACGTGCTCGACCTGCCGGCACATCGGCCGGAGGGGCTGATGCCCGGCTGATGTCCGGAGTGCCCGGGTGAGGATGACGGAAGACGAGCGACCGAGGAACCCGGTCAGGCGCGGCCCGGTGCCGTGTACGAGGCCGTCTCGGGCGCCCCCGCTGACGGTGGCCCGACCTCGTCGACGACCGCCTCGCCCGGGTACTCGACGCGGTGACCGGTCGCTCGGCGGAGCGGACCTCGCCACCGTCTATCCGGCCGGGTTCGCCGAGATGGTCG
>NZ_DASWSJ010000098.1:0-4387 GCF_036402745.1 Actinophytocola sp.
TGCTGACTTTGTTCGTGGTGCATACGGTTCGTCGCAATCGACGGTCCGAAGAGGACCCGATGCAGGGTCGGCACCGGCTCTAGTCCGCCTCCCCGGGATCAAAAGTGTGCGTTGCGTCCCGGCGAATAGTGCGGGTATCGAAGTGGATGGTGGCTGGGTGCCGTCACGGTCCCCTGAGGTTCCGGTGGTCGGCGCATGACTTCACCCGATGATCTATGAGACAGGCCTTAGTCCCCGGTTCTGGTCTCCCGTCGTTGCCTGCCCTACCTGCTGCTTCTGGTCTGGGACGCCAGTCTCCGCAGTTCTGTGCGAATTTCCTCGCGGGGCAACGGGTTCACGCTCATCCACGTGTCGTCGCCGGCCAGGCGGTAGCGGCCGCGTTCTGTGTCCAGCCAGCGGAGCTCCTCGCCCACCCTGCGCCACTGGTCCTCGGAATCGTCCCTGCGGGCGACGCCTGCCTGGCCGTTGCCCAGGACCGGCTGCAGGTGCGACACCATCCGGCGGGAGACGCGGTCGTCGATTCCGTGTGACCGAAGGAGGTCCTCCACCTCGGTCATCGACAGCTGCTCCGGGGCGCCCTCGGCCGGCAGGCGGGACATCATCGCCTCGAACGCGTTCTCCAGCGCCCGTCTCGGCAGGCTGAACGGAGCCGTCAGCGGCGCGTCGACCCTCGGGATCAGCCGCATCAGGTCGTCCACGGCCTCGTCCAGGGTCACGGCCTTCATGCGGACGATGCCATCCGGGTCCGACAGTTCCTGGGTCACCAGCAGCGACTCGTCCCGGTGGGTCATCAGGGCGACCGCCAGGCCGAGCTTCTCCGTCGCCAGCACCAGGTCCAGCACGCCCGTGCTGGACCGCAGCAGGAACACGAAGTCCTCGGCCACGCCCAGTGGACCGTTCTCGTCCGCCAGGCCGCGTTCGGTCAGCTGCTCGCGGGCCGCGCGGAACCGGGTGCGCTGCTCGATGTCCGTGGTCCCGGACGCCGGCACCTCCAGCGGGAACGGCGCCTCGACCTCGGCGAACGTGCACAACAGGTCGACCTCGACCGGAAGCAGCCGTTCGCCGATGTTGCTCCGCGGCTCCATGCCTAGACGAACTTGAACTTCGCCGAGTTGTCCCCGTCGACCTGCAGGTACTCAGCGGCGGTCTGCTCCGCGCTCAGCACGAACTCGTCCATGCGCCGCAGCGCCGTCTCCAACTGCCCACGCAGGCCGCGCTCGCTGCCCATCCGGTCGTTGAACTTCTCCGCCAGCTCCTGGCCGACCGGGCTCGTCCCGAGCATCGGCGCGTAGTTGGGAGTGGACAGTTCCTGGACCTGGCTGGTGATCGCCGCGAGGTCGTGGCGGACCTGGTCGACCGCCTTCGCGAACTCGCGTACCTGGTCCGGCTCGACCTGCCAGCCACCCGACGGAGAGACCGCGGAATCGTCGACGTACATGGCCTTCTCCTCTACAGCCCGATGACGGGCGGCGCCGCCTTCATGTCCGTCGAGAACGGGTCGTCCTCGATCGGCACCCTCCTGCGGTGCTCGCCGTCCTCCTCCTCGTCACGCCTGCCACCCGGCGCACCGGCACCGTAGCCACCACGGCCACCGAGCGCGCCCGCCTTGCTGAACCGCCCGCGACCGCGGTACTCCCGGTCGCCGCGACCGCCCGCGCCGCCCATGCCGCTGCCGGGGTAACCGGCGCCGCCACGGCCACCGGCCGCGCCACGTCCGTAGGCCGAACCACCGCGTCCGGCGGCCGCACCGCGTCCGTACGCCGTGCCGCCGCGGGTGGACCCGGTGCCGCGGCCGGCGCCGTAGCCACCGGGGCCGAGCGCGCCGCGGCCGCCGGTGCCGCCGAGCATGCCGGGGACGCCGTTCCAGCCGTTGCCGGAGCCGATGCCCGAGCCGGGGAAGCCACCGCCGCCGGCACCACCGCCCGCGTTCGGGCCGACGCCGGTGATCGACTGCCAGCGTCCCTCCGGACTGCCGGCGAACGACGGGTCGGTGCCGCTCCAGTCGTCCCAGTGCACCGGGTTGGGCACCGGGAGACCGGGCCGTGGGCTGCCGCCGACCGCGCCGGGCGGGGGTGCGCTGCCGCCGGGGGTGCCGATGCCGGGGTCGGGGTTGCCGCCCGGGCCGGTGCCCGGGTTGACGCCGTCGGACGGCGCGCCGAACTGCGGGGTGGCCTGGTCTACGCCGAGCAGGGCGCCCTCGTAGCGCTGCATGGTCTGCACCGCCTTGCGCTTCATCTTCTTCTTGCTGTTGCCGAAGCCGAACGCACTCGCGAGGCCACCGATCGCCGCGCCGAACGCGGCCCCGATCGGCCCTCCGACGGCGAACCCGGCCGCCGCGCCGCCGCCGGCGGTGGCGAGCCAGTTGTTCTTGGGCATGCCCGGCATCGTGTCCTGGGCCGAGCGCAGCGCGCCGCTGGCGTCCTGGATCGGGGCGGACATCTGCTGCGCGGTGCCGCCGAGCTCCTGGATCCAGGAGACGTTGCTGGTGACCTTCCGCAGTGCCGAGTCGGCCGCGGTGCCGGACCAGAACTGCATGAGGTTGCTCAGCGACCGGCGCAGGTCGTCGGAGGCGTGCACCACCGACTGGCCGTGCCGGCTCCACTCGCCCGCGAGCGCGTCGAGCTGCGCGGGGTTGGCCCGGTCGGCGACCATCTTGATCAACGGCTCGAGGCCGTAGCCGTCCCAGTTGACGCCGCCGTTGACGTAGCGGTCGTTCTCCTCACGGCGGCGTCTGCGCTCCTGCTCGGCCTGTTGCGCGGCCTGCACGGCGCGGTTCTTGGCATCCAGTGCCTGCTGGATGATCTGCTCGAAGACACCCACGGCCCCTGCTCCCCACGATCATCGATTCCGATCGTCACGGTAGCGGATCGGGCCGGTACAAGGGAGAGCCGTTGAGCTGAATTGTGGTCGACTTCCCGCAGGCAAACGAGTCAGCTCCGAAGGGATCCCGCCATCCGGCGCACCGCGCTGGACAGTTCGTTGGCATGCATGGGGTTCACGCTCATCCACTCGCCGTCGTCGCCGGGCACCAGCTGGAACCTTCCGCGCTCGGTGTCCAGCCAGCGCAGCTCCTGGCCGAACCGGCGCCACTCGTTGGCGTATCCCCCGCGGTTGGCGAGCCCGACCTGGCCGTTGCCGAGGACCGGCTGCAGGTGGCTGACCAGCCGGCGCGCCAGCCGGTCGCCGATGCCGTGGGTGGCGAGCAGGTCCTCCCACTCCTCCGGGGAGACGTCGCCGCGGTCGCGCCTGGCGAGGAGGTCGCGGTAGACGCGGTCGAGCGCGCCGGCGGGCAGGCTGAACGGCGAGGTCATGGCGGCCTCGTGGGCGGGGATGAAGCTGAGCAGCTCGTCGACGGCGTCGTCGAGGCGGAGCTCGGCCATGCACAGGGTGCCGTCGCCGGTGAGCTGCTGGGTGGTGAGGACGGCGAAGTCGCCCTGGGCCAGCAGCACGGCGCCGAGCACGTCGGTGCCGATGGACAGGACCATGTCGAGGGTGAGCGTGCAGTCCTGCAGCAGATGGGCGAACCCCTCAGCGACCCCGAGCGGCCCCCGGTCGTCGGCGAGCCCCTTGGCGGCCAGCTCCGCACCCGCGGCCCGGAGCACCGCCCGCCGCTCGCGGACGGTGGTGCCCCGCTGGGCGATCCGCAGGGGAAACGGCGGCGCGGAGTTGGCGGCGGCGCAGAGCAGATCGACCTCCGCGACCCCCAGGGAGACCGCGGACCTCGCGCTGATGATCATTTAGCGGTGACGGCCTTCGCCATGGCCGACCGTCACCGGGTCGCCCCGCCCACCACCCGACTGACCCCCACCGGCTCGATCGCCGCCGGCCCGATCGCCGCTGTGCCCAGCCGAGTCACCTCCAGGCCGATCACCACTGGTGCCGGTTGGGTCACCGCCGGAGCCACCAGGATCGGGCCGGTGGCCACCAGCTGATCCGTCGCCGGAGCCACCCTGATCCGAGCCGGGCCCACCGCGATCGGAACCGGACCCGCCTTCGCCCGAACCCGCGCCGCCATGATCCGAACCGGGATCGCCGTGGCCCGAACCGGAGCCGCCGTGCTCCGCGCCGCCATGGCCGGAGC
The DNA here is from genome assembly GCF_036402745.1 of Actinophytocola sp. Classification (GTDB taxonomy): domain Bacteria; phylum Actinomycetota; class Actinomycetes; order Mycobacteriales; family Pseudonocardiaceae; genus Actinophytocola. The sequence goes on from NZ_DASWSJ010000098.1 coordinate 4,082, forward strand.
CGCCGCCGTGATCATCGGGCCGCCCCGCCGGCCCGTCCTTGCCATCGCCCGGCCGGTCGTCCCCGCGGCCATGATCAGCGCCACCGCCGTGATCGTCGCCCCGGCCGTGGTCGTCGTCGTCGTGGTCGTCGTCGTGGTCGTCGTCGTCGCCGTAGTGGCCGTGGTCGTGGTCGTGGGCGTGGTCCGCGCCGGTGTCCTCATCGGACATGATGCCGTCGATCACGTCCGTCAGGAGTCCGCCGACATCCGGCAGGACGCCGTCGAAGGTCTGCTTCGCGTTCTCGTCCATGGCCTCGTACGACCTGG
>NZ_DASWSJ010000099.1:0-4402 GCF_036402745.1 Actinophytocola sp.
GCTGGCCGCCCGCAGCGCCGGCGCCCAGCTCCCGAAGGGCCCGATGCCGCAAGGCGCCAAGATGCGCAGCGTCCAACGAGCGATGCGCCGCCGCTGACCACAGAAGCACCCACACGGGCCACCCGCCGCCGCCGACCAGGCGCCGCGTCGGTCGGCGCGTTGCGGGGACCAGCCCTGCGGTCGGTCAGGCCTGGCCTGCCGTGGGCACCGGGAGGACCGCGCGCACGGCGGTGCCCGCGTCGTCGCTGCGGTAGGTGAACTCGCCGGCCATCTCTTCGGCCCGTTGGGCCATGAAACGCAGGCCCATGCCGTTGCGGCCGGCGTCGGGCGGCACGCCTACGCCGTCGTCCCTGATGAGGACTATGAGCCTGGCGCCGTCGCGGCGGACGGTTATCTCCGCGCGGGTCGCCTCCGCGTGCCGGACCACGTTGGTCAGTGCCTCGGCCACGATGCGGTACGCCGCCACCTCCACCTCCTTCGACAACCCGTCCAGCGACGGCGGCAGCGCGGTCTCCACCCGCAACGACGGGCCCGACAGGAACACCGCCAACTCCCGCAGCGCACCCGCGAGCCCCAGCGCGTCCAGCTCCGGCGGCCGCAGCCCGTGCACCACCCGCCGCAGCGTCCGCAGCGCCTCGTCGATCCCCCGCGTCGCCCGGTCCAGCAGCGCGATCGACTCCGCCGGCACCGCCGCGCGCACCGACTCGATCTGCAGCCGGGTGCCGGCGAGCGTGGGCCCGACATTGTCGTGCAGCTCGCGCGACAGCCGCGACCGCTCCTCCTCGCGCGCGGTCACCAGCTGCTCACGACTGCGCAGCAGCTCCTCGTCCAGCCGCAGCGCCGCCACCACCGGCGCCACCTGGTCGGCCAGCGACGCCAGCGCCTGCGCACGCATCTCGTCCAAATAGGACCGCCCGTCCGGCGGCAGCACGTGCAGCCGCCCGACCCGGACGCCGCGGTACCAGAGCTCGAACGTCGCCTGCGTGGCGCGCTCGGACCGGTCCGGCGCGCCGACCTGCGCGAGCCGCCGGAACCCGGCCTCCGTGTCGAGCTCGAGCCGCGCCATCCGCAGCCGCAGCGAGCGCACGATCTGCTCGCACACCGCCCCCGGCACCTCGGCGCTGTCGAGCTGGTTGCGGATCCGGTTGCCCAGCCGCACCGCCGCCTCGACGACGTCGACCCGACCGCCCCACGCCAGCCGGCGCACCCGCCGCACCAGCAGCGTCGCCACCGGGAACAGCAGCGACCCGACGACACCGGCGGTCAGCACGGAGCTCGACCCGAGCACGGCGAAGCCGGCGAGGTAGCACGCGAACACCGCGCCCGCGCTCACCACGCCGACGACCGCCCGCCGCACCGCCAGGTTCAGGTCGAACAACCGCTCCCGGGTCACCGCGACCGCGATCGCCAGCGACACCAGCACGAACGCGAGCACCTCCAGCCCGCGGTCGAGCACCAGCGGCAACTGCCCCGGCAACCTGTCCCGCACCACCGCCTGCACCGCGCCGAACGCGAAGGCCAGCAGCAACAGCGAGATCCGCCGGCGCCGCACCCCCGTCGCGCGCAGCCACCGGGACACCAGCCCGGCCACCGCCACGATCGTCGCGGCCAGCAGCAGGTACTCGCCGGCCCGCAGGCAGAACTGCGCGAAGTCCTGCCACTGCGGCACGGCCAGCGGGTTGGCCACCGTGTACCGGCCGACGAAGTCCTCCTCGGCGAGCGCGAGCCCGACCTCGTAGACCACCAGCCCGACGGCGGTCAGCGCGATCGCCCACCACCAGCGCCTGCTCGGCAGCCGGCCGTCGGGATAGACCATCGGGAGGATCGTGGTGATCGCCCAGATCGGCGGCGCCCAGAACCAGATCTGGATGCCGACCACGACGCCGACGGCCGGGTCGGCGGGCGAGTCGAACGCGCCGGCGAGCGCGGTGAGCAGCACGCCGACCCCGCACCAGGCGGCGATCGCGAGCATCGTCCAGCCGATCACGTTGCCCGGCTTGTGCCAGGTGACCAGCACCCCCATCGCGGAGAAGAACACGGCGACCGCGATGTTCAGCGGCACCGGGTCATAGCCGGAGTAGGCCCACGAGTCCGCTACCTGGGTGACGACCGCCGCGGCGACGCCGGTGCCCATGCCGACCGCGCCGAGCCCCGCGCCCACCCGCACGGCGATCGCGACGGCACGCCCGTCGGCGTCCGGATCCGTAACGCCCCGCCTGCGCATGTCCGGCTCCTCCGGCAGGGTTCTCGGCCATTCGAGGACGAAGCGTAGGAGAGGGCGGCGGGCGCCGTCAGCGACCTAACGGACGCGCAGAACGATGGTTCCGGCTGCCTTATCGTGCAGCCCTCTGTTGTCGGCGTCCCAGATGGCCGCCGGGATGATGATCGCGGTGAGCGCCGCCCGCAGGATCGCGCGGAGCGGGCCGACCATGGGTGAGCCGTCGAGGCGCACCGCGCGGATGCCCAGCGCCGCCATGCCGGCGGTGAAGCCGAACAGCGAGATGGCGCCGACCGAGATCAGGAACCACACCGCGATCGCCCAGCGGTTGAAGTGCCCCATGACCTCCGGCTGCTGGATGTCCATCCGCACGAAGAGGCTGGTGACCAACGCGGCGATGACGAAGTCGATGAACAGCGCCGCCAGCCGGGCGCCGCGCGAGGCCGCCGCGCCGGGCCCCTCCTTCGGCAGCCCCAGCCGCTCGCCGGGCCAGGCCTGCGTCGTACGCTCCGCGGGGTCGTGCGCCGCGCTCGGCCCGGAGAGCCACGAACCGGTCCACCTGCTCACGACGACCCCTCACAGACCATGCTCACAACTCCAGAGTAAGACCACGTGCGCACGGCGTGGTCGGCTGGCATGCTCAAGGGTTCCACGCCACGTCGTTAACACCGGCGAAACATGAGGGTGATGGCCGGGCAACACCGTGCTCATAACTTGACCGCGAGCGTCTGAGCAAGAGGTAAGGAGCCAACCAGCGTGTTCAACACTTCCGACGAGGTCCTGAGTTTCATCTCCGACGAAGAGGTGAAGTTCATCGACGTCCGGTTCTGCGACCTGCCGGGCATCATGCAGCACTTCACGGTGCCGGTTCAGTCGTTCGACGAGGACACGATCGACGAGGGTCTGGCGTTCGACGGCTCCTCGGTGCGCGGCTTCCAGCAGATCCACGAGTCGGACATGCTGCTCCTGCCCGACCTGGCCACTGCCCGGCTCGACCCGTTCCGCGCCGACAAGACGCTCAACATCAACTTCTTCGTGCACGACCCGCTGACCCGCGAGGCGTACAGCCGCGACCCGCGCAACATCGCGCGCAAGGCCGAGGAGTACCTGAGCGAGTCCGGTATCGCGGACACCGCCTACTTCGGCGCCGAGGCCGAGTTCTACATCTTCGACTCGGTGCGCTTCGACAGTGCGGAGAACGGCGCCTTCCACGAGATCGACTCGATCGAGGGCTGGTGGAACACCGGCACCGACGAGGTCGGCGGCAACCGCGGCTACAAGACCAAGTACAAGAGCGGCTACTTCCCGGTGCCGCCGGTCGACCACTTCGCCGACCTGCGGGCCGGGATCTCGCTGAACCTGATCGACTCCGGCTTCACCGTGGAGCGCGCGCACCACGAGGTCGGCACCGCCGGCCAGGCCGAGATCAACTACAAGTTCAACTCGATGCTGCACGCCGCGGACGACCTGCAGCTGTTCAAGTACATCGTGAAGAACACCGCGTGGGCCGCCGGCAAGACCGCGACGTTCATGCCCAAGCCCCTGTTCGGTGACAACGGCTCCGGCATGCACTGCCACCAGTCGCTCTGGAAGGACGGCGAGCCGCTGTTCTACGACGAGTCCGGGTACGCCGGGCTGTCGGACACCGCGCGGCACTACATCGGCGGGCTGCTGCACCACGCGCCGAGCCTGCTGGCCTTCACGAACCCGACGGTCAACTCCTACCACCGCCTGGTGCCGGGCTTCGAGGCGCCGGTCAACCTCGTGTACTCGCAGCGCAACCGGTCGGCGTGCGTGCGCATCCCGATCACCGGCGACAACGCCAAGGCCAAGCGCATCGAGTTCCGCTGCCCCGACTCCTCGGGCAACCCGTACCTCGCGTTCTCGGCGATGGTGATGGCCGGGCTCGACGGCATCAAGAACAAGATCGAGCCGCCCACGCCGATCGACAAGGACCTCTACGAGCTGCCGCCCGACGAGGCCAAGGACGTGGCCACGGTGCCGTCGTCGCTGAACGCGGTGCTGGACAGCCTGGAGGCCGACCACGAGTTCCTGCTCGAGGGTGGCGTCTTCACCCCCGACGTGATCGACACGTGGATCGACTTCAAGCGCGAGAACGAGATCGACCCGCTGCGGCTGCGCCCGCACCCGTACGAGTTCGCCCTGTACTACGACGTGTGATCC
>NZ_DASWSJ010000100.1:0-22266 GCF_036402745.1 Actinophytocola sp.
CCGCGGTCAGGTGGCGGCGCGCGTGACGGGCAGCACGACCTCGTCGACGGTGCGGCGTACGAACGCGCCGTCCACCGGCTCGCCGAGCATCAGCGTGCGGAAGAACACGAGCGCCGGTCCCAGGTACCAGATCGTCTCCAGGTCGGCGTCACCGGCGATCTCGCCGCGCTCCCGAGCCTGGTCGAAGACGTCCATCATGACCTGTCTGCGCGCTTTGATGAAGCCGGTGCGCATCGCCTCGGCCAGGTCAGGGCTGCGCCGCAGTTCCCCGATCAAGCCGGTCATCACGTCGCCGAGCCGGTCGAACTCGGCCACCAGCCCGTCGAGGAGGACGACCAGGTCCTCGCGCAACGAACCGGTGTCCGGTCGCGCCGGGATCGCCCGGACGGCATCGGTGAAGGCGGCCACCACGAGCGCTGACTTCGACGGCCACCGCCGGTACACGGTGGTCTTGCTCGCCCTCGCGCGGGCCACGACCGCGTCGATGGTCAAGCGGTCGTAACCGGTTTCCCGAAGCACGTCGATGGTGGCGGCCAACAGCTCGTCCTGTCGGGCCTGTCCACCCCGCAGCGGAGTGACGGACATGGTGGATACCTTACGTCCACCGCACAGTACGATACGGTACCGTACTGACTGTTGGTAAGTGATCACGGACAAACAGTGAGGTGACCCCCAATGTCAGCACCGACACCTGGATCCGCCTTCCCCATGAGCGATGTCGACTTCGACGCGGTCTACCAGGGCAAACCACTGGTCGAGGGCAGTGGGATCGCGTTCGACCTCGCGCCGTGGGACATCAAGGCGCCGCAACCCGCGGTGGTCGACCTGGTGCGAGACGGACAGTTCCGTGGCGAGGTCCTGGATGTGGGCTGCGGCCTGGGCGAGAACGCGCTGTTCCTCGCCGCCAACGGCTACCGGGTGACCGGCGTCGACGGCTCCGCGGCCGGCCTCGAACAGGCCGGCCGGCGGGCCGCGGAGCGTGGCGTGGACGTCACGTTCGTGCACGCCGACGCCACCGCGCTCACCGAGCTCCCCGAACAACGGTTCGACACCGTGCTGGACAGCGCGTTGTACCACTGCCTCGACGACGAACAGCGGCAGCTCTACGCGGCGGCGCTGCACCGGGTGACCGCGCCGGGCGCGCGGCTGCACCTGCTGTGCTTCGCCGACGTCGACGCCGGCCTGCGGTTCCCGATCGCCGTCAGCCAGGACAACCTGCGCGCGAACCTCGGTGCGCACTGGGACATCGAGGACATCCGGCCCGGCTCGTACACGACCTCCTTGACCCCGGAGGTCTTCAGCCGGATCGGCGAGGACGCCCTGGCGAACCTGGGCTTCACCGTCGACGCGCAGCGCGTGCGGCAGGACGAGCAGGGTCGGATCGTCGGGCCCATCTGGCAGCTGCGCGCGACTCGGCACTGACCGGCTGTCGCGGCGAACCTGAGGTACGCCCTCATCATCGTCCTGCTCGCGGTGGCCGCGACGGTGTGACGTACCCGGGCCACCGTTCCTATGGCGCGACCGCGAGGTCGTCGAACTGGACCCGGCTCCAGCCGGTGCCGATCCCGGCGCGGCCACGCGCGTACGTGTCGTCGGTCGCGGTGCCGACCTCGACACCGTCGATGCTCGCGCGGAGGGTATTGCCGCGGGCGTCGATCTCGATGGTGTGCCACTGGTTCGCGGACGTTCGAGCATGGCCGGCGGTCAACCGGTGCCGCTCGCCGTGCACGGTGTACCCGAGCTCCCACCGGCCCGTCTGCTCGACGTCGAGGTAGTAGCCGTCCGGCAGGATCGGGATCGCGAGGTCGGGGTTGTCCGCGCCCGCGTTGCCGATCCGCGCCCACACCTGCGCGTAGCCCGGTTGGAGGTGCCGCACCCTGGCGGACACGGTGACATCCGACCACGAGCCGCCGAGGAACGAGGTCGGGTCCGACCGCAGCCACTCGATCGGCTGGTGCGCCACGGCCTGCTCGACGCACCGACCCGGCCGGCCTACGCACGGCACCAGCTCGAACGAGCCACCCTGCTGCGCGAGGTACTTCGGCTGTCGCGACGGCTCGCCCGACTCGAAGTCGTCCCGATAGGACGCTGGGAACGGTTCGGCGGCCGGCGGTCTCGTGGTGCCGTGGCGCTGCCCGGTGGTCGTCGTGACGGAGTACATCGCGTCCGGTTCGAGGGTGATCTCGTACGAGCCGTCCACCACCGGAAGGTCCGCCTGACGGGTGAACCAGCTGTCCCTTGTGGACTTCCAGACGTGCACCACCCCGTCGGCCTTCAGTCCACCACTGACCCGCACCCGCACGGTCTGAGCCCGCGTCGGCACCGCGCCGTCGGCGGTGCGCAACGTCTCGAAGACCGAGGAGTAGTCGCTGCCGTCCTTCAGGGTCACCACGCTGCCGCCGCCCGGCAGCAGCCGCGACGCGCCGTCCAGGTACCGCCAGCCGGGCTTCGCGAACTGCGTGGTGTGCGCCGTGACCCACACCGGCGACGTCACCTCGTAGTGCCCCGACCACGGCTCCGCGGCCCGTAGCAGCCCGCTGTTCGGCAGGATCTGGTTGTCGTAGTAGGAGCTGACGGCGTTCCACACCTGTGTCGCGGTCACGTGGCCGGTGACGTAGTTCAGGTTGTACGTGGCGCCGAGCGCGTTGTAGCCGCCGCCGCGGAACTCGTTCCACGCGTCGGTCCACGGACCGTCCTCGAGGGACCACACCGGGATGCCGAAGTCCCGCACGTAGTCCGGCACGTACCCGCCGCCGTAGTGGCTGCCGATCACGTCGACCCGTTGGCGCAGCTCGGGATCGGCCCGCATCGCCTCGCCGGCGAGCCACGGCAGGTTGGTCGGGCAGCAGCCACGCACGGGATCGTCGCCGAGGACCAGCTTCGTGCGCAGCCCGTTCGCGTTGATCGCCGCGTCGAGACGGTTCACCCAGGCCCAGTCGACCTTCTGGTGGATGACGCTCGGTTCGTTGACCACGCCGCCGAAGTAGTCGACGGTGAGTCCCCAGTGCTCGCGGACCCCCTTGAGCCAACGGACGATGTAGTCGATGTTGTCCTGCGAGAAGTAGTCGCCGACCCAGCCGGGCGCGGCCTGCAGCGCGCTGATCGTGATGTCCGGGTTGCGTTTCCGCGCCTCCCGCGCCATCCACAGCTGCACGCCGCGGTCGTAGTTCTCGTCGTCGCGCTCGTGCCGGCTGCTGGGCTCGGACCCGGTGCCCTGGTTGGCGTCGCTGCCCATGTCGATCTTCACGCTGGTCAGCCCGGCGCCGAACCTCGGCTTGAACAGGTAGTCGAGCACCTCGCCGCGCTGCGGCTCCGGGTAGTCGTACAGCAGCCTCGAGGTGCCGCCGCCGACCGTGGCGCCGATCCCGTCGAACACCAGGCCCGGACTGGCGCCGTCGATGTCCAGTGTGGACACCTGGGCGTCGGCGACCGGCGGCGCCACGAGCGCCAACCATAGTGCGATGATCGCGATCCTCATCGTGCTTCCTCCCCCGTGACGACGAAGTCGTCGAACTGGACGCGGTTCCAGCCGGTGCCGATGCCGGCACGACCCTTGGTGTACGTGGAGTCGGTGCCGCCGCCGACGTCGGCACCGTCGATGAACGCGCGGATCACGCTGCCCCGCACCGAGATCCGGATCGTGTGCCACTGCCGGGCCGGCAGCTCGACGAACCCGGCCGCGAGCTGCCGGCGTTCGCCGTCGACGGTCTTGCCGACGTACCAGCGGCCGGTCTTCTGCACGCTGAGGTAGTAGCCGTCGGGCAGCTTCGGCATCGAGATGCCCTCGCTCTCGGCACCGTTGTTGCCGATCCGCGCCCACACCTCGGCCGCGCCTTCGAGCTCGTGCCGGATCTTCGCCTCGACCGACACGTCGGTCCAGCCGGCCGAGTCGCCGAGGAAGCTCGTCGGGTAGGCCTGGAACCACTCGACCGGCTGCGCACCGACCACCTGCTCGACACACCGGCCCGGCCGGCCGGCGCACGGCACCAGCTCGAACGAACCACCCTGCTGCGCGAGGAACTTCGGCTGCTGGCCGAGTGTCCCGGCCTCGAAGTCGTCCCGGTAGGTCCGCGGGAACGGGGTCGCGGCCGGCGGCGTCGCCGTGCCGTGCCGCTGCCCGGTCGTCGTGGTCACCGAGTACACGGCGTCCGGCTCGAGCGTGAGCTCGTACCCGCCGCCGGTCACCGGAATGTCCTGCTGCCGCTCGAAAGCCGCGGTTCGCGTCGACTTCCACACGTGCACCGCGCCGGTGGCCCGCAGTCCCCCGCGCACCTGGACCCGCACGGTCTGCGGCCGCGCCGGCACCGAGCCGTCCGCCGCCCGCTGGGTCTCGAAGATCGCGGAGTAGTCCGTGCCGTGCCTCAACGTCACCACGCTGCCACCGCCGGGCAGCCGCCGCGACGCGCTGTCGAGGTAGCGCCAGCCGGGCCGCGCGAACTGCGTGGTGTGCGCGGTGACCCACACCGGTGACGTGACGTCGTAGTGCCCCGACCACGGCTCCGCGGCCCGCAGCAGCCCGCTGTTCGGGAAGATCGTGTTGTCGTAGTAGGACGTGACCAGGTTCCACACGACCGTCGCGGTCATCCGCCCGTCGACGTAGTTGAGGTTGTACATACTGCCGAACGGCGCGTAGCTGCCGCCGACGACCCCGTTCCACTCGTCGGTCCACGGACCGTCCTCAGAGGACCAGACCGGCTTGCCGAACGAGTGCGCCGCGGCCGGCACCGCCCCGCCCGCGTAGTGGCTGCCGATCACGTCCACCGCCTTGGCGAGCGCCGGGTCGGCGACCATCGCGTCGACGTCGTCCCACGGCAGGCTCGTCGGGCAGCAGCCGCGCCGCGGGTCGTCGCCGACGATCAGCTTGGTACGCAGGCCGTTGCGGGCCAGCGCGCTGTCCAGGCGCTTGACCCAGCCCCAGTCGACGGTCTGGTTGATGATCCGCGGTTCGTTGACCGTGCCGACGTAGTCGATGGTCAGGCCGTGCTTTTCCTTGGCGCCCTTGAGGAAGCCGACGATGTAGTCGATGTTGTCGGCCGAGAAGTAGTCGCCGCCGCCGACCCAGCCCGGCACGCCCCACTCGAGCGCGCTGAACGTGATGTCCGGGTTGCGTTTCTTCGCCTCCGTCATCAGCCACCACTCGTAGCCGAGGTCGAGGTCGGTGGCGTCACGGGCGTGCCGGTAGCTGGCCTCGGACCCGTTGGAGGCGTTGCCGTCGCCGCCGATCTCGACCTTGAGATGTTGCAGCGACGCGCCGAAGTTCGGCTTGAACAGGTAGTCGAGCACCTGGCCGCGCTGCGGCTCCGGATAGTCGTACAGCAGCCGGCTGGTGCCACCGGAGCTCTGCGCGCCGATCCCCTCGAACACCTGGCCGGCGCTGGTGCCGTCGATGTCCAGTGTGGACTCGGCGGCACCGGCCGACGGCGGGGTCAACAGGGCGGCGGTCATCCCCGCGGCTACGAGGCCGCGGCTCACGAGCGAGTGCATGGTGTCCTTTCAGCCGGGCCGCACCGAGGTGGCGAGCGCCACGAGGTCGGGGGCCGGTCCGTCGGCCTCGGCCACCACGGCCGGGCTCGGGTCGAAGATGGTCACTGAGTTGTCCCGCACGGCGGCGGCTCGACCACCGACGTCCGTGTTGGCGACCGGGGTGGACCTCCGGTCACCGGTGACGAAGTCCCGATCGAGGTGGCGCCGCACGCCGAGCCGCACCCGCGTACCCCCCGCGTCGAGCACCAGCAGCGCGCCGGCCGCCGGGTCGCTCGACGTGCCGTACGGCGTGCGGACGCCGACCAGCCGGTACGGCGCCGGCAGGTCCGGCACCGCGAACGGCAGCGTCACCCGACCCGGGTGCCGGGCAACGCTCTGCGCGACCCGGTGCGCGAGCCGGCGACCGTCCTCGCCGGCACCCGTGACCTCGGCGAACGCCCACGCGCCCGGCGCCCACTCCCACGCCACCGCGTCCCGGCCGGACACCCAGTACGCCCGGTGGTCGTTGACGTCCGGCGCCTGCGCGCCATCCGGTTCCCAGCGAGCGCCCTCGAAGTCCGGCAGCCGGCCGGTCGCGTACGCCGAGACGCTCGCGCGCGGCGCCGACTCGTCGACCGGCACGAGCAGCACCCGCTGCACGTACCGCCCGGTCTCGTAGCTGACCGGGGTGAACCCGCCGGCCGACCCGACGCTGAGCTCCTGACGCATCAGGTCGAACTCGCCGAGCGGGTGCGCGGGCGGCAGCGGCCGACCGACCAGGGCCGGGATGACCGCGGCGACGATCGCGGTCACGGCCGCGACCACCACCACCCCGGTGAGCTGGCGGGTCCGCCGCCGCCGGCGCCCGACCCGGACCGCCCGGCCGACGTCGACCGTCGACGGGGTCTCCGGCGCCGCGTCCCGCAGCGCCGCGAGCAGGCGGTGACCGTCCTCCGTCATGACCGCACCCCCTCGGGCAGGTGGTCGGCGAGCAACCTGCGCAGCGCGGCGAGACCGACCGAGGTCTGGCTCTTGACGTTGCCCTCCGAGCACCGGAGAACGGCCGCGACCTCGGCGACCGGCAGGTCGAGCAGGAACCGCAGCACCAGCACGGCCCGCACCTTCGGGCCGATCCTGGCGAGCGCGTGTTGCAGCACCAGGCGGGTCTCCACGTCCGGCCCGGCGACCGCCGTGTCCTGTGGGGTGCTGGTCAGCCGGACCCGCTTGGCCCAGCCGAGGCGCTGCTCGCTGAGGAAGGTGCGGACGAGCATCGCGCGGACGTAGGCGTCGACACTGTCCGCCGCGCTCGCCCGCCGCCAGTGCAGGTACAGCTTCGTGATCGTGCTCTGCACCAGGTCGTCGGCCCGGTGCTCGTCACCACACAACAGGTACGCGGTGCGGCGGAGCGTGGGCAGCCGCCTGGTCACGTACTCCGTGTACTGCCGCTCGTCGACGTCGTGCACAACCCGCCACCCCCCTCGCCCTCATGACGCGGACGGCATCCTGCCCGGTTGTGTGATCGCCGTCACTCTCGCCGGCGATGCGACGAAGGTGACCTCAGGGTAGTGCGGGACGCGCGCCAAGCTCGAACGGTTGGAACCCACCAAACTGTCCCGTTTGGACAGAGAGGTGCCGGCCGCGGCCGGTGCGCGGTCAGTGGTCGTGCCGCCGGGCATCGACGCCCGATACGGTGGCGGCGTGCACACCGTCGCGACCGAGGTCGTCAACACCGAGCGGTTGGACCTGCTGCCGCTGCGCGTCGAACACGCCGAAGAGATGGCCACCGTGCTGTCCGACCCGGCCCTGCACACCTACATCGGCGGCATCCCGGACACTCCGCAAGCCCTGCGCTCGCGTTACCAACGCATGGTCGCGGGATCTCCCGACCCCGCCGTCACCTGGCACAACTGGGTGATCCGGCTCCGCGACGAAGCATGCCTGACCGGCACGGTCCAGGCCACCGTCACTCCCTCCGACCACGAGACGACCACCGAGCTCGCGTGGGTGGTGGGCACCCCCTGGCAAGGCCGCGGCATCGCCACCGAAGCCACCCGGGGACTCCTCGCCTGGCTCGGCGGGCAACCCGCGCAGACCGTCATCGCCCACATCCACCCCGATCACCTCGCATCCGCCGCCGTCGCCACGGCCTGCGGGCTCGCACCCACCGACGAATGGCACGACGGAGAGATCCGCTGGCACCGAAGGATCGGGCGATAACCTCACCGCGGCGTGCTGGTCAGTTGGGCCACTCGACGATCCGCCGGCGCCCGGGACCGCCGGTCCTTGCCGCGCCCGGTTCGGCGGGTGGCTCGGGGTCGGCAGGAAGGACGCCGATCTCGGCGAGCTTGGCCTCGGTCGGCGGCGGCACCGTCGACAGGGACTCGAACGCGGCGGCGATCTGGCGGTCGGCGCGTTGGGTGAACGGCGACTCGTAGACCTGGCGCCAGGTCAGTTCGCCCTCGTCGATCCGGTCGATCACCCGCTCCCACTCGGGGCTGCGCGCGTAGCCGAGGACGAATGCCTTGAGGCGCTCGACGTCCTCGTCCGGTGGCGGTGGCTCCTGCTCGGTCTCCTGCCGCTCGAGCTCGTCGAGCCGGGCCTCGACCTCGCGCGCCACCCCCAGCGCGTGGTCGATTCGCGCGTCGAGCTCACGTTCGGCCTGGATCATTTCCGGGGTGTAGGAATACATTCGGCGGGTCCTTCGCGTTGGGGTGCCTAGCGGTGCCTGTCCCGGACCCGCTTCGAGATGTCGTCCAATGTGGACAGCGAACTGCCGGCTTTCGTGAAGGACTGGTTCAGCTCGTTCTTGTTCTGGTTGAGCTGGCCCACGCCGTCCCTGATCGTGGTGTACGTGTTCTGGGCGTCGGCGAGGCTGCCCGTCTCCGGAATCCCGCTGACCGTCTTCTGAAGCTGCTCGACCGTGGTGAAGTAGCTCTCCATCGTCTTGACGATGTTCTGGATTTCCGTGTACAGATCCTTGATCTCCCTGACGATGGCGATGATGTCCTGAACGTCGTTCCACAGATCGTTGACGTCGAAGCCGAAGACCTTGCCGAGCCACTTGGCCGCGGACTGAATGGCCGTCCACGCCCAGCCGACGACCGGCGCGAACTTGGTCGCGATCTTCTTGGCCTTGTCGATGACCTGGTTGATGAGCCTGATCGCGACACCGGCGATGTACTTGGAGACCTGGGAGATCTTGTCGAAACCACTGGCGACGAACGTGCCCATCTGCTCGCCGGCCCACACCGCACCCTGGTTCCAGTACGTGCCGAGGAAGTCCCTGAACGCGTCGCCCGCGCCACCCTGCCAGGAGTGCGTGGCCAGCTCGATCGAGTTCTTACCAACGCTGTCGGCGAGCCGGCCGAAGTTGGTCCCGACGCTCTTCCACGCTTTCCCGTTGGCCTCGATGCTCTTGTAGTTTCCGGCCAGCGGGGAAATGATCGAGTCGGTGAAGCCCTTGCCGTGGTCGACGTCGAACTGTCGCCAGATCCAGTCGAGCACCCGCAACTCCAGGCCGTGCTCCCGGACGTCGTCGGAGTATTTCGTGTTCGGCCGCTCGATGTTCGGAATATCGGTCGCGGTGGCGCGAAAAATCGACCCCCCGCCTTCGAAGTAGTTCTCGAAGCCGTCGCGGCCGTAGCCGCCGAACTTGATCTCCTCCTTGGTGTCGCCGGTCAGTCCGGCACGCTCGAACATCGACGCGTTGCTGTGATCGACCCAGCCGTAGTGCTTGGCCGCGTCGGTGACCGAGTCGCCGAGGTCGCAGAGCTTGCGCTGCATCTCGCTGAACACCAGGCCGACCGAGACGGACGCCGGGCCGGTCACGATGTCGCCGAGCGGCGCCAGCAGGCCGGTGAAGCCGTGGTGGCTCATGCCCTCGTCGCGAGCGAGTCGTTCGATGAGCGGGAGGGTGTGGCCTGCCTCCGCGCCCAGGTAGAAGCCGAAGTCGGCGACGGCTTCCTTGTCAACGGTAAAGCCCATGGGTTTCCCCCGAAGTCAGTGACCGAACGGTCCATAATGGACAAGAAATGGGTGGCGGGCGCCGGCCGCGAGCGGCTCGAGGTGGTTTTCGGTGATCACGCCCGGCAGGTGCCGCTCGCGGCGTCGCCGTCGGTCTGCGCGGCGGTCGCCCAGCTCAGGCAAGGTCCTCCGTGGACGGTGTCGAGCCGCCGCCTGACTGGCTCTGCTGCCCCGAAGCATCGCTCGAAGGCTTGCCCGAAGGCGTGCTCGAAGGCTTGCTCGTCGACTGGCCGGAAGGCGTGCCCGAAGCGCCACCCTGGCTCTGCTCACCGATGAACGTCAGTACCTGCTTGACGATCTTCAGGACGCCGAGCGCGCCGTCGATGAGCTTCATCAGGTTCTCGCCGCTGGACAGCAGGGCGGCCATCTTGCCGGCGATCTGCCCGGCGTAGTCGACGGCGATCTGCACGCACTGCGGGATCGCGACGGCGATGCTGTTCCCGAACGTCGCCGGCGCCTCGGCGATCGCCTGGCTCATGATCGGCACGATCTTGCCGACCGCCTCGGTGATCAGCTGGGTGACGTCGGCGACGGCCTTGGCGACCACCTCGCCGGCGCCGATCAGCGCCTTGGCCGAGGTGAGCGAGGTCTCCGCGATCGAGAGAATCCCGTCGGCCAGGTCGATGCCCTTGTTCAGGTAGTCCGAGGCGGCCTGGCCGGACCACTCGCTGGTCTGGCTGCCGGCCGTGGACCGGTACTCCTCGGCCACGGCGGTCCCGCCCTGCCCGGCACCGTCGAACTCGCTCGCGCCGGACGAGACCGACGACGGGTCGCCACGCAGCTGGTTGAGCGGCTCCTCCAGGAACGACACCATCGGCGTGAGGAAGCCCATCCCCGAGCTATCCAATGTAGACAGTGGGCTGCCGGTCGAGCCGATCGCGTCGATGGAGACCGCCGGCCCGCCGGCGAGCTCCGCCGACAGCCATTCCTTCTTGTCGACGGCGCCCTTGGCAACCCGCAGTTTGGCGAGCAGGGCGTTGATCTCCAGCGCGTCCAGCTCACCGGACGGCTCGGCGGTCCGGGTCCCGGGCAGCGTCGTGGTCATCGGACGCCCTCCCCCGCGTTCGCCTCGACGCCGGTCAGGTTGGTCGCGGTGTCCTCGTCGGTGCGCTGGTAGGAGTCGGCCGCCTGCCGGACCCCACTGCCCACCATGTCCACTGTGGACGCCGCGTGCCCGAAGGCGTTCAGCGCCTCGGTCATCGCGCCACCCAGCCCGACGGTGAGGAACTGGGCGAACGAGCCGAGCGACTGCTCGGCCAGCGAGCCCGGCAGCCCCGTACCGATCGCGGAGAGCCGGTCGGCGTAGCCGGCCAGCGTGCCGGCGTGCGCCCGCAGCTGGTCGGGGTTGACGTCGAAACCAGGCGCGGTCATCGCACGGCCCCCGCCGGCAGGTGCTGGGTGATCTCCGCCAGCGCCTCGCCTTCGCCGAGGTAGCCGGCCATCACCTCGGCCGTCCGCGCGCCGGCCAGGCGCTGGGCCTCGCGCGAGGTCGCCACGATGAGCGCGGCGAGGGCGTCGGTCTCGAGCTTGCGGGCCGCCGGCGTCAGCCCGACCTGCTCGAGCCCGCCCCCGGCGTTCACCGTCACGGTGACCTCACCGCGCGGCGAGGTCGCGCTCGCCCCGACCTCGCGCAGGCTCGCGCTCGCCGCGCGGGCGCTGTAGGCGACGCGCTCGAGGCGGTCCCGGTAGTCCGCCAGCCACTGTGCTGGATCCATGGTGTTCCCCTTCTCTTCCCTGTGGTTCCCCTGAGCTACGTGCGGACGAGCGTCGCCGCATCCCGCAGGAGGCGCACGAGGTCGCTGCGCCGCAACGGGTTGACGCTCAGCCAGCCGCGGTCGTCCCGACTCACCCGCACCCTCCCCCGTGGACTGTCCAACCAGGACATCTCGAACGGGCGCGAGACCGCGGCGCCGGACCGGCGGGTGACACCGAGCTGGCCCCGGCCGGTCAGCGCCGGGAGCAGGCCGACGAGCTGGTCGACCACGGCCTCGTCGCCGCCGTACTCGCGGACCAGCTCGCGCACGCACCGCCGCGTGGCCGGGGTGTCGGCCGTGTTGCTGAGCAGCCGCAGCGTGTCGCCGACCACGCCGGGCGGCAGCGTGATCGGCATGGTCACCGCCGGTGAGGTGTTCGGGATCAGGCCGTCGAACGCGTCGGCCAGCGCGCCCGCCGTGACCCGCTCGACCCGGACCGTGTCCGCCCGCTCGGCGCTGAGCGGCTGGCGACACAGCACCGCCCGGTTCCCGTAGACCATGGCCACCACGCCGGTCACGGTGCCGGCGCCGAGTACGACCAGGTCGATCGCGCTCCGGTGCTCGCGCAACGCGGTGACCAGCTCGGCCGCCATACCGGCCGGCCCGTGCGCGGTGGCCAAGCCGCGGTCGCACAGCGCGTGACCCGCCTCGGCGAGCAGCACGTCCCGCTCGCCGGCGAGCCGGCCGAACGACGGCACCCGGAGCGGGAACGGGAACGGCACGCCGGCGTGGGTGGCGAGCAGGTCCAGCTCGACGAGTCCGAAGTGGACATCCTGGTCGCTCGCCCGCTCGGTCGTGGCGATCACGACCGCACCGCGGACCGGCCGCCGTCGCGTGGGCCGTGCGAGCCGCCGTCGCGCTCGCCGGCCGTGCGCACCGCCGACTCGGCGTCGGACTCCCGCTCGACGTAGGACTTCTTGGTGTCGGACAGCGTCCGCTGGAACGCCTCGACCTCCTGCTGCGCCGCCTGCACCTCGCCGGCCAGGCCGGACCGTCCGGCCGCCTCACGCAGCCGCAGCGCCAGGTGCACGGCCGGCGGCGCGGTGCCGAGCATCGGCAGCCGCTCGGCCAGCCGGCTCGCGGTCGCGACCAGGTCGCCGGTCAGGTCGCCGAGCATGGTCAGCGCCGAGATCCGCTCCTCGAGCAGATCCGGCTCGACCTTGTACCCCTTCGCCTCACTCACGCCGCCCCCTCGCGGTCACCCTGTGACATCGGTTCGCTCGCAAGCTCACCCTGTATCGATGGTTCGCTCGCACGCTCACCCTGTATCGATGGTTCGCTCGCAAGCTCGCTCACGACAGCCCCTCCGTCAGCCCGATGACCGCCGCGCTGGTCGGCTCCTCCACGGCGAACAGCCCGTGGTCCAGCGTCGGCAACTCGTTCTCGTGCGGCTCGTCGTCGGCGCCCGCGCCGCGCTGGCCGACCCCCGGCGCCATCCCGGCCGGCCCGGCCGCGCGCGCCGCGGCGGTCTCGGCGAGCTGCACGGCCCGCATGCCGGACCCGCCGGCAACCCCGGGCAGCGCGCCGACCCGGGCGCCGGCTCCGGGAGCCGCGCCCTTGACCGCATCGGGACCGCCGACGACCGCGCCCATGCCGGCGCCGGTACGAAGCCCTCCGGCCGGAGCGGCCCCGACGAGCCGCTGCCACGGCACCCCGGCGCCACCCCGGGCCGGGTTCGTCGGATCGGCGGCGCGCAGCGAGGCCGCCGCGGGGACCGCGCTCCGCGCGTCGCCGAGCAGCTGGCTGCTGCTCGTCAGGCTGGACTCGTAGGTCTGCATCGCCCGCACGGCCTGCGCCTTCTGCTGGTCCTGCGCGGTGCTGCCGACGTAGAAGCTGTACCCGCCGCTGCCCACCGCACCGAACGCGGTGCCCATGCCCGGGGTGGCCGAGCTGGCGGGCGTGGTCCAGGCGGTCGTGGTCGGGGCAGCGGTAGGCGTCGAGGCGGGGGTGAACATCTCGGCGTAGTTCGGCACGCTCGACGACGACCAGGGCTGGGACGAGGGAAACGACGAGGGCACGGACGAGGGCACGGACGACGACAGCGACGACTGCATCGAAGACAGGTAGGACTGCATCGACGACATGTACGACTGCAGGGACGACATGGACGACGAGGTCGGCACCGACGGCACCGACGGCACCGTCGGCGTGCTCAGCCCCGGGGCGGCCCCGGACATGGCGTCGGTGACCGGCGCCGCCGGGTTGCCGGGTGGCGGCGGCATCATGGCCCGGGCCATGGCAAGCGCGTCGGCGGCGTCCTGCGCGGCCTGCCCGCCCGCGTGGGCCAGCTCGCTGATCTTGTCCACCCGGGCGGCCAGCGTCTGGAGCCGGTTGGCCGCCTCCTCCGCGCCCGGCCCCTGCCAGCTCTCCTGCATCGCCGCGCACTGCTCACGCAACACCTCGGCGTGTGTGGTCAGCGCGGCACGGTGCTTGGCCCACTCGGTGGCGACCGTGCTGACGTCGGCGACGTCGGCGTCCTGCCACAGCATCTGGTACAGCTCGTCGTGGCTGTAGGCCTCCCAGTTCACCCCACCCTCGGCCGGCGGTACCGGCCCGGTGAAGTACTCCTCCCACGCGTCTGACACCCCGAAGTCCCCTTTCCCGGATCCCCATCCTCCGCAGGCCGTCGCCAGCGACCACATGGTCGCCGCCACCGGGGAAACGGGGACAGGCAACCGCGGGGGCCATTTATGGCCGGTGGTCCTGACCTGGGTAGACGGCTCAACGGCCGGTGCGAAAGGCCTGCTTCAGGTGATCTTGAAGGCGGGCGTGCCGGAACTGGTAGACCGCGCCCGCCCGGCGCAGCACCCCCCGGCGGTAGGCGTCCTCGAGGAACTCCGGCAGCGACCAGGGCAGCCGTCCGTTCACCGGCAACCACACCCGCGCGAACACCATCCAGGTGCCCCACGCGGTCAGGCTGGCCGCGCCGAGGCTGATCGCGAGCCCGAGCACCAGTCCGTAGGACAGCCCGTACACCAACCCGAACCGGGGGCCGTGCAGCACGCCGACCATGGCCGTGTAGCCGAGGCAGGTCACCAACCCGAACATCAGTGACTGGACCGCGACGGTCCGGCGGTTGGTGTTCAGCAGGTCCATGGGGCTCGCCGTCGAGCTGATGTCCACCGGCGCCTCGAAGGCGGCCATCACGCCCCAGAACAGACCCCACAGAAGGCCGAACGCCAACCCGAACAGCACGGTGGTCGCGGTCGTGTCCCCGATCCGGCCGACGATCCAGAACGTCGCGCCGAGCTCGCGCGCGATGCCGAGGCCCGCGCCGAGCCCCACCCCGACCGCGAGCCCGACCGCGAGCCGGCGCAGGACCGTCGAGCGGCTCCGGCGTGCCGCACGAAGCCGGATCCGCACCCGGGACGGTTCGAACACGGTGCTGCGGAACGCGAGCGAGGCGCCGTGCGCCAGGCCGACGGTCAAGGACACCACGAGCCCCTCCATCGGCCCGGCGGCGAGCACGGCGGACAGGCCGTTGCGGAGGCCCGCGCCGGACGTGCCGACCCCGACGGTGTAGATCAGCCCGATGACGAGCGCCGCGGGGAGTCCGGCGGCGATGCCGAGCACCAGCCCGCTCACCACCATCCGCAGCCAGCCGGGCATCCGGTTGCCGAGCTGCCACCAGGCGAGGTCGTGGGTCCCGAGCCGGTCGAGATGGTGGGCGAGGAAGCCGAGCCAGTGCTCGACGCGATCCTCGTCGAAGGCACGGTCACGACCGCGGCCGCCCGGCTGGTGCCGGTAGACGGTCGGCACGAAGCTGCCGAGCAGGTGCCGCTCGATCTCCTCCCTGGTGCCGAACCGGCCGGCGTCCAGCAGCTCGGCCGGGTCGTGGTCGGGCGTGTCGCTGTAGATCGTCCTGGCGAGGCTCACCATCAGCGGCGTGGTCAGTACGGCGGCGAGGTCACCGTGTGGATGGTCACGCACGTCGGCCAGGACCGGTTCCCACACCGTGCCGGCGCCGGCGCGCCGGCGCGTCGTGCGCGGAAGGTAGTCGGCGAGGTCGGTCGCGGTCAGGTCGGTGAGCACGACCGCGCCGGACGAGGTCAGCACGTCGGTCGACTCGACGGCGGCGCGGTACTCGTCCACCCGGCTGGTCACCAGCAGCGGCAACGTGGTGGCGTTCAGCGCGGCCAGCGCCGCCTGGTGCAGTCCGCCGGCGATCTCGTCGAACCCGTCCAGCACCGGCAGGACCCGGCCGGTCTCGACCAGTGCCGCGGCCAGCGTCGACCCGTCGGGGCCGGGCGCGCCGAGCCCGGGGTGGTCGCGCAGGAGCTGCTCGATCAGCCAGTCCCGCAACGCCGTCGTGCCAGCGTTCCACGAGCCGACGCTGAAGATCACCGGCACCGGGTCACCCGGGCCGTTCACATCGAGAAGGCCGAGCACGAAGCGCATCGTGAGGATGGTCTTGCCGGACCCGGCGCGGCCGAGCACCACCAGCCGGCCGGACGGAACCCGCCGGTAGACCGCGACGATCTCGTCCAGCCGACCGACCAGGTGAACCGGGCGCACCGGCTCGCCGGCCTTGGCCATCCGGATGTTGGTCCAGGAGTCGATCAACGTGGCCGGCGCCGGCCGCCAGCGGACCGGAAGCGGCACGGGGTCGTGGATCTGCCGCTGCTCCTCCTCCCGCCGCAGCCGCGTGCGAAGCTCGTAGGCGAGCAGGCTCGCGGCCTCGGCCAGCCGATCACCGCCGGCCGGAGCGTCGCGGTGCGGTCCGGCCGGGGGCTGGGTCCCGGTCGAGGCAAGGAGCTCGACCCGTTCGGCCGCGGTGAGGTCGAGCGCGTCCGCCAGCGCCTCCACCGTGCCCACCCGAGGGTCGGCGCGCTCCCCGGTCTCCAGTCCACGGACGGTGCGCACGCCCAGCCCGGATCGCTCCGCCAGCCCCTCCTGGGTCAGTCCCGCCCGTAACCGAAACCGCCGCAACAGCGGACCGAACTGGCTCGACACCTAGCCCCTTCCGGTCGGTCACCGAAGATCCCAACCTTAGGGGTCGCCCCGGTCGCCCGGCCGGCAAGGTACGCCTCCGCCAGGTGGTCGCGAGGACGGCGAACACCGGAACCCACCGAAGCTGGGTTCGTTCGACACGGTGCTGCTGCTGGGAAACGTCGGTCTGCTCGGCGGCCCAGGACATGCGCGCACCGTGCTCACCAACCTGGCCACCGTTACCCGCCCTGGCGCCCGGCTGCTCGGCGGGCCTGTGTGACGTGGTCGCCGCGATAGCACTCGGCGACGGCAGTGAAGGCCGCCTTGGGTTCCCAGGCCATGTCTGGATAGGTCTCTCCGTGGCGGCCCTCCAGGATCTTGACGATGCCGGGGCTGCCGAGGTCCAGGTCATCGCGGGGATCGCCATCGGGGCGGTGTGGGAAGTTGTACAGCGCGAAGAGGAACACGAAGGCGCTGTCAACGCCTTCCGTGTCGAAGATCTCCAGCAGCTCGTTCAGGTACGTGGCCTGGCCGGCCTCGTCACGGACGTACTCCCCGTTCAACCGAACCGGGTCACCGGTGTCCTCGTCGTACTCGACGATCTCCATACTGCGGGGCGCTACGTCGCCGGCGCCGTGCCAGGCAGCCGTGCCGAAGCCGGTGATCGCGACCGGCTTTCCCTGCGCGACGAGGTTGCGCACGCCTTCGCGGTACTGGTCGGCCACCTCGGCAGACCGGATGAGTTCGAACGACACGATGTCGAAGGATGTCCAGTCGACACTCTCGAACGGTATGCAGGCGTAGGTGACTTTCCCCCGGAAACGCTCGCGGACCACCGCCACGGCGTCGCTGAGGAAGTCGTTGAGCCGGGCGCTCACCTCGACGAGTCGCTCGCGCCGGCCGTCGGGTTGGCTGAACAGCAGGCCGAGCCGCTCCTCGAGGTTGTCACCGGGCAAGAATCCCCGGTTCATGATGCTCAGCTCGACGCCGGTGACGAACACGACCTCGGCTCCCGTCCTCCGGAGCCGCTCCGCCCGCTCCGCACAGTCGGCGAACAGCGACAGGATCTCCTTGGTCGTCAGGTCCAGGGGGTATGGCGAGAACCAGACCTCCAGCCCGAGCTCGGCGGCGCAGCGGGCCGCCAGTTCCAGCCGTTCCGGATCGCTGCCGGTGACCTGAACGGCGTTGCAGTGCAGATCGTCACGGATGATCGCCAGCTCCCGCTTGACCACGTCAGGGTCGAAGCTTTCCCGGGAGGTCTTGCCCATCCGGACAAAGCCGGTGTCGTAGGTCATCCCCTTGCCTCGCATGCGCTTGGTCCTTCCTGCCGAGTGGGTTCGATGCCAGCCTACGGGCAAAACATGCGTGCGCGCAACTTTGCGCCCGCGCACCTTGGCTGGCATGATGACGTCGTGGCGACGAGACGGGCGGGGTTGCGCGAGCGGAAGAAGCAGGCCACCCGCGAGGCGTTGCGGGAGGCGGCGCTGCGGCTGGCTGTGGAACGTGGGCCGGACAACGTGCGCGTCGACGACATCGCCGAAGCGGCCGGTGTCTCGCCGAGGACCTACAACAACTACTTCTCCAGTCGCGAGCAGGCGATCGTCGCCGCCGTCACCGCCGAACGGGAGGCACGAGTCGCGGCGGCGGTGGCCGCTCGGCCACCTGACGTCCGGCTCGCCGACGCCGTCGTCGAGGCGATCGTGGAGCAGTACACCGACCCGGGCGAACGCGGTCGTGATGCGCTCCTGCTGATCACCACCAGCGCCTCGCTGCGCGATGCGTTCGTCGGCACCGCCGCCGCGATCGAACGACCCCTGACCGTCGCCATCGCGGAGCGCCTCGGCCGTGCCGACAAACAACAGGCCGACGAACAACAGGCCGACGAACAAACCGCCCAGGTGCTCGCGGCCAGCGTGGCTGCCGCGGTCCGCATCGCACTCGAACGGTGGCTGCGGTCGGCAACCGGTTCCCGCGCGACCGGCGGCCTCGTCGTGGTGTCCGGCTCGCTACCCGACCTACTCCGTGCCGCCCTCGAACCACTCACACCCGCACTCGACACCGCCGAAGGACGACCACAACGACGCCGGCACCGGTGACTCCGTCCATGCCGGCACAGGTGGCAGACACGTGGTGGCGGGCGCCGTCAGTGCCCCCTGGGGTCACGCGCGGGTTGGCTACGATCCCAGTCGCGGCGAGCTTCCGGCGGAGCTGGTCGCCGGCGTGTTGTCCGGCGTCTCGGTGGGGCGGAAGCGGAGTTGCCCCTCCACGTTCGCTGTGACGAACTTGTCGAGCTCCGCCAGGGCGTCCTCCCGCGCACAGCTCGCCGCGAACTCGTCCTTCTGGTCCGTGTCGACCTGCGACTGCTGCTGACGCCACCTGGCGCTTTGTTGGACGCGTGGCAGGGCCTCGTACTCCTCCGCCGACCGGACCGCCACCGTTTCCCTGGGCTCCAGCCGGATTCTGCCCCCCTCCTCCTTCTCCATGGAGTAGACGACCACATTCATCCCATCGACGACGCCCTTTTCTATGCTCTCTCGTAGCAAAGGCCATTCGATCGTGTTGAGCACGCTCGTGTCGTCGATCCCCACCAGCACGCTTGCCTCAACCGGTCCCCGCAGACCTTTGACGTACGTCTGCGACATCTTCTTCCACAACTCGCGCATGGCGAGGGACTTGCCGAAGTTCTCAAGGCCGAAGAGCAGGCCGTTGAAGAGGGCGCCCCCGACGGTTTTCTCCAGCACGAGGCCGCGCTCCCACTGTGCCCGATTGGAGGATATCTCCGCGCCGATCTTCGACCAGAGGTGTGCCCGCTGCGTCCGGTCCTGCTGCTGCGCGGCCTCGTGGAAGCCCGGCTTGTCCTGGTGCCGAGCGACCCACTCATAGGGCAGCTCGAACCCATGATTCTTCACCATCCGGTCGATGATCTTGTCCACCGCGGCCAGGTCCGGCGCGGCGTCGGTGAGGTTGTCCAGCCAGCCCTGGATGGCGCCCGTGAATTCGGTGTCCTGCTTCAGCGCCGTGATCTTGCCGATGCGCCGGTTCAACTCCGCCTTGTCCCTTGCGTATTCGGAGAGCCTGCGCTGGGAGGAGGTCGTCGACGCCGCGGCGGAGCCCCCGGACTGGGCGGTGTGGTAGGAGGACTCGGTCTGGCCGGATTCCGCGGAGCGGCCGGATTGGGCCGACGACGGCCTTGCCTGGTCGGCGCGTTGGACGGCGCGGCCGTGCCCGTCGGTCCCCACGGGGGCGTGCCCCTGTGGCCCGTGCGGCAGCGGGGTCACCGCGACGGTGCCCGCGGACCGCTGCGACGCCGGCGGGGACGACCGCGAGGGTAATGGTCTCTGGGCGGCTGCCTCGGCGGCCTTCTCCTCGGGGGAGTCCGGTTCCGAGATCTTCAGCCCGTCGCCGTTGTCCTTGCCCGAGACCGTGCCCGCAGCCTGTTGGAAGGTGTGCGCCACCTCGTGGCGGACGTCCTTCTCGGTGGCGTTGTCGGTCAGGACGACGTGGTGGCCAGACGTGTAGGCGCGGGCGCCGAGCTCGGCCGCCGAGCGCTGCGCCACGGGGTCGGCGTGCACCCGGATGTGGGAGAGGTCGACGCCGCCGTAGTGGGCCGACACCCGCTCGGCCAGCGGACCGGCGAAGGGCACGCCCGGCGTCGTCAGGACGTCGGGCACGGTGGAGCGCTGGACGGTCGGCGCGTGGCCGCACTGGTCGCCGTGCCGCTGCTGGGCCAGCAGTTCGGTGGCGGCGGCGTTCCCGACGGATCGCTGGAGCTCCAGCAGGCGGTCCGGCGTCATCGGGCCTCGGCCGGTCTGCGCGCCGGCCTGCGAGGATGCCGAGCCGGCGGCGTGCTCCGCGGCGTTGCGCACCGACGGCCCGGACCGGACGCCGGCCCGGCTCCGGTCCGGTTTCCGCTGTGGGTGCATGGGTCTCTCCACCTACGTTCTGTGGGTGTCGACCACCCTTCTACGGTGTGCCGGGCGGTGGCGGAAGAGGCGTGGGTGCAGTCCTCATGGCCCGCGAGTGCACACTGCTGTGCCTGTCCGTGCCGCGGCCGGACCTTAATGCGGCGCCTGTCGGAGGTTCCTGGTCGACGTCCAGGTCGAGTTGGCGTTCAAGGGTCAGCGGTAGTCCTGAATGGCGTCGTCCCAGACGATTTCGCCTCGCTCGAACACCTGGCGGTAGACGCGACCTTCCCTGACCTCGTCGGCGACCGGGTAGCCGTAGTCGCCGGCCTCCCCGCCATGCCGCTGCCACTTCAGGTAGATCTTGAGCATCACGGCATGTGTCCCCTTCGAGCGCGCGGGGTGACTGATGATCGTTCCGCCCGTGCAGTCCTGGTACCGGCCAACGCCGTCCGAACTGGACAGTACGTCGCTGACGGGATAGCCGAGCGCCCCCATCTCGTAGTCGGTCTTTCCCCACGCCACGAAGAACTCGCCAGAGATCGGGTGCGCCCCTTTGGAGCGCGTCGGATGCCAGTACAGCAAGCCGCCCTGGAATTCCTGGCGGCGGCCATCCAGATCCCGGTTACGCCGCTCGTCGCTCGTCGGGAACCCGAGTTGCCCGGCCTGCGAGTCCAGCGCCACCCACTTCTCGCCGATCTCGCCGAACACGACGTGCGCGCCGGTGTCCTGGCTCCAGTAGATCCAGGCGGAGTACCGCCTGCCGGTGGTTTCGAAGACGGCGAACTGGCCCCGGCCGTCCGCGGTGGCCCTCACGGGCTCAAGCGGGCAGCCGAGCGTGGAGTCCACGCCTGCCCGTTCCTCCCGGTATTTGTCCAGGATCGGCCCTTCGGCCGGCTGCGGCTGGTCACAGTCCTGCTCGGCGGGGATGGCGAACGTCGTCGGCAGGCCGAGCGCTGCGGCCGCCAGCACGACGACGCTCGCGGCCCTGATGAGCATTCGCCACTTCCCGCGAGTGGTGACCCGGGGGCGGTCACGCAGCCGAGGGATCTGCCGGGCCAGGAAGTCACCCAGGTTGCCGATGCCCATCCGATGGCTGCGGTGCCGAACCACGAAATGCTGTCGGTCGGTCAGAAAGGCCAGTTCGGCCGGCAGGCGATCCGGAATAGCCTCCACGCCCTCGACCAGGACGGGTACCACCGGAATATCGTGCTCCAGTGCCTCCAGTATCTCCCTGCGCACCCAGTCGTCGGGATTGTCGATGGGTCGTTGGCCTACCTCGCCGTCCAGCCACCGGTTACCGACAACGACCAACAACACCGCGCAGCTCCGCACCCGGCCCAGCAGTTCCGGTGCGAAGTCACGACCAAGTGGAATGTCCTCGTAATCGAGAAAGACCGATTCCGCGCCGAACCGGTTCGACAACTCCGCATGGAGGAACGCCGCCGCTGTGTAGGCGTCATTGCTCCGGTAGCTGATAAAGATAAGCGTCTCAGCGTCGTCCGTCCGACCAGCAGCAATATCCATCGACACCTCGTTCGATCCAGTTGGATTCAGGGACGGACCAGGAATGATCTTAAAGGCATACGGCTCCCGCGCCAACCGGGCCTACCTGCGGCGGCGAGGGATCGACCGCACCATCCCGGGGAAGGCCGACCAGGTCCGCAACCGCGAGAACAAGGGCTCGCGAGGTGGGCGACCGCCCGTGTGCACAAGAAGATCTACAGACAGCGGCACGCCCCGTCGAGACCGTCGCGCTCGCTGCGATCAACGAGTGGCCGTGATTCCCCCGTCGGCCCCGCGCGAGGCGTGGGAGGCGTCGAGCAGCTCCCGCATGAGTTCGATGACCAGCTCGGGTCGTCCGACGAACGGCGAGTGGCCCGTCCGCCACTCGCGAACATCTGCCCAGCGCACCACCATCGTCCGTTGCAGATCAGGGTCGATGGCCCGGTCCTCCGCACAGACGCGATGTCCAGAGCAGTCCGTGTAGAGGGCGCCAACAGCCCCGGTCAGGGTGAAGACGCGTGGAGCCCTCGGGTCCCGGCACGATGGCCCCTCGAAGCCGAGAAGACGCTCCGCCCAGACCTGCCGCACTCTCCTGGGTGTCCGGCACGAATGCCGCCAGATACACCAGATGTCCCACTCCGCGCAGGCCAGTGATACCGAACCACCGTAGGAGTGACCCAGCAAGAGGG
>NZ_DASWSJ010000101.1:0-3422 GCF_036402745.1 Actinophytocola sp.
CTTCGCCGCCCCGCTGGTGGCGCACGGCAAGCCGCGCGTGTTCGTCTCGCACGGGACCGACGACCGGGTTCTGCCGATCGACTCCTGCAGCCGGCAGCTCGTGCCCGCGCTGCAGGCTTTGGACTACCCGGTCACGTACGAGGAGTTCGACGGCGGTCATGACGTCCCCGAGCGCGTGGTCGACCGCGCCGTGTCCTGGATGCTGTCCGGGAACCGGGCGGCCCAGCGGTAGCTCGGGCCAACCGCAGGCGGGGCGCTCCTCGTGCACTGAACCCGCCACTGGGCAGGCAAGACCGTCGACGAGATCCGCCGCGTTTTCCGGTGCCGTTCGAGCAGATCGTCCCAATGGTGGGGCGGACCCCGGCCGCGGCTCGGCAGCTGGCCAGCCGGGCCCGGCGGCGGGTCCAGGGCGCCACGCCGGCCGGGCAGCCCGACCGCGCCCGGCAGCGGGCGATCGTCGATCGCCTGGCTCGCGGCGGCACGCAGCGGCGACTTCGCGGGGTTGGTCGCGCTCCTGCACCCGGACGCCGTGCTGCGCCTCGACACCGGCGGCGCCGGCTCGAAGCTCGTGCGGGGCGAGGCCGAGGTCGCCGGACGGGCGACGATGTCCCGGGCAGCCTGGCGGCCCCGGAGCTGGCCGCGCTGCGGCAGTTCACCACCGAGGAGCTCGACCGATCCTCGCCGGTGGATCGCCGAGGTCCTCGGCCACTGGTGCGAGATCACCCGCGGCGAGCTGCCCGACTGCTGGCCGCTGCCCGAGCACTGGAACGCCAACTTCGCCGCCGCTGTCGACGCTGATCCGGCACGGCGCTCGCAGCGCGAGGCGAACCAGGCCTAGCCGTGGCCCCACCGCTGAGGGTTGCCGCCGTCGCCTTGGCATCGCCCGGCGGTTCGAGGGGTCAGCGGGGCTGCAGCGGGAGCTCGACGAGGATCGCCGTCCCGTCCCCCGGGCGGCTGCTGACCTCGATCGTCCCGCCCAGGGCCTGTACCCGGTCGCGCAGCCCGATCAGACCCGAACCTGCGGCGGGATCGGCGCCGCCGACGCCGTCGTCGCGGATCGACAGGTGCAGCTGGGTGTCGCGCTGTTCGACCGCGACGCTCGCGTAGGAGGCGCGGGCGTGCTTGGTGGTGTTCGTCAGGGCCTCGGACACCACGTAGTAGGCGGCCACCTCGATCGGCTCCGCGGGGCGGGTGTCGGTGCGCATGTCGAGTTCCACCGGGAGCGGGGCGCGCCGGGCCAGGGTGCGCAGGGCCAGGCCGAGCCCGCCCTCGGACAGGATCGCCGGGTGGATGCCGCGGGCGATCTCCCGAAGCTCCTCGACCGTCCCCGTGAGCTCGTCGGTGACCCGGCCGAGCTGGGTCTGCAGCTCGGGTAGCTCCGCGGGCACGGTGGATTGGGCCAGGCGCAGCCCGAGGCAGAGCGCGACGAGGCGTTGCTGGGTGCCGTCGTGCAGGTCGCGCTCGATCCGGCGGCGGGCGTCGTCGGCGGCGGCGACGATCCGGGCCCGCGACGCAGTGAGCTGGGCGCGGCTGTCGGCGTTGGCGATCGCGGTGCCGACGAGCTCGGTGAACCCGGCCATGCGCGCTTCGGTGTCGGCCGGGAAACGCGCCCGCCGCGTCCCGGCGGCGATCCCGCCCCACAAACGCCCCTCGACGACGATCGGCACCGCGACCCCGGACCGGAATCCCCGCCGGCGGAAGTAGTCGCCGTAGGCGTCGGAGGCTTGGCTGAAGTCGTCGAGGCGGGCCGGGCGGCCGGTGCGCAAGGCGATCGCCAGGGCCAGCGGCGGCTGCGGGGTCCAGCGGCTCCCCACCGGGAACTCGGCGGGGTGGGCGCCGACGACGGCGAGGACGGTCACCGCGCCGTCGGGCTCGAGGCGGGTGATGTTCGTGGCGTCGGCCCCCAGGACGCTGCCGACCTCCTGCGCGACGGCCGCGAACACCTCGGCCGCCGCCACCCCGCCGGCGACCAGCGTGGCGACCCGCCGCAACGCCGCCTGCTCCTCGGCGAGCACCCGGCGCAACGTCGCCTGCTCGTCGGCGAGCACGCGCAACTCCTCGCGGCTCGCCGCGTTCGCGGTCGCGAGGGTTTCGGCCTCCCGGGTGCGGCGCGCGGCCAGGCCGACCACCGAGCCGACCGCGCCGGCGACGAGGACGAACGCGACCAGAGCCACCACATTGTCGGGGTCGGCGACGTCGAAGTCGTAGAGCGGCGGGACGAAGTAATGATCCAGCAGCACCGCGGCCGCGACCGCGGTCGCCAGCGCCGGAACCAGCCCGCCGACCAGCGCCACCACCACCACGGCGAGCAGGTAGAGCAGCATCTGGCTCGGCAGCTCCAGGACGTCGCGAAGCTGGGCCAGCCCCAGGGTCAGCAGGGGAAGAACGACCAGCCCGGTCAGCGCCCCGGCCAGCCGACGCCGCCGGGAGAGCCCCGCGCCCAGTGCAAGCAGCCGTCGTCGGGTCGCGGCGGGCTCGGCGGTGACGAGATTCATGTCGGGTCGCCCTTCCCGTCCGGCGGGTGGCGGTAGCGCCGATGCCCGGTCCCGTCAGCAACGGGGCCACCAGCCGCGAGAGCCGGCGCCCGGACGAGCTGGGAGACGTGCTCGGCACGGGCGAAGCCCCGGCAGCGCGGTGGAAAATGTCGTCGCCGACCAGAGCATGGTAGGACCAGCCGCGCCGGCCGGGTGACCCTCGCGCGCAGCGCTGACGCCCACATCCCGGACGTGAGCGCCGGCCCCCGCACCGGCCCCGCCGGTATGGGGCCAGGGCCCGGCCAGCCGCGGCCAGCGCTTTCGCATCCGGCCAGCGGAACGCCGCTGTGGTGAGACACACCGGTTCAACTTGCCCAGGGCGAGTTGATCTCGATCCACGAACCGATCCACGAACTGCTGCCCACTGCTGCCGCTGCTGCGCGACCCGGCGCTCGTGGTGACCGCTCTTGCCCAGGATGCGGGCGCACCCGGGCATCAGCGTTCCGACGACAGATCAGGTGCTCGTTGGGCTGCCGAGTTCGCACTTGTCCGGATCAAGACGGCTCCGGGCGCGGTTTGCGGTGGTCAACGGCGGCCCCGGCATCGTGATGTCCAGGATCGACGGCCGGCGGACCGCGGTGTTGGCGTTCACGGTCGCGGGCGGGCTGATCGTCGAGATCGACATCCTGACCGGCCCACAACGACTAACGGCCCTGGACCTCGCGCGCTGATTGCGGCAGAAACGTTGTTGCTCACGGGAGGGGCCGCGTAGCCAGATCCTGATCGAGGGGACGTCGATGGTTCCGCCTCCCCGCCACTATCAACGTATAGCGCACCGGGGGTCTTGCGGCAAGACCCGGGTTGTGCCGCAGAATCTCCGGCCGGACCCGGATACGAGCAGATCCGGATTCGCGAAGCGCAATTCTTCGATTGGGGTACTTCTTGTTC